>JAIKXK010000335.1 GCA_024684155.1 Lachnospiraceae bacterium
TTTAAGAAAGAACAATATCCTCTGAATGATTCATATAAATCTACCTTACTAATAATTTCCCATGGCGCATGCATATTTAACACGCCAACACCAGAGTCAATTACCGACATAGAGTAGTTACCTAAAATATAGGCGATAGTACCACCGCCACCTTGATCTACTTTTCCAAGTTCCGCTGTCTGGTAAGCAATTTCATCCTTATCAAACATTCCACGAAGTTCACCCATAAACTCTGCGGATGCATCGTTTGAGCCAGACTTTCCTCTGCTTCCTGTGTATTTGTTAAATACAATACCCTTTCCGAAGTAGCATACATTTTTCTTTTCACTAACAGAAGGATAATTTGGATCAAAGGCCGCACTAACATCAGAAGAAAGTGCCTTTGAGTTTGTAAGAGCACGACGAACTACAAGTTCTGAATACTCTCCGCAAAGATTTGCAAGTTCTGCTACTGTATTTTCAAAGAATCTGCTTTCCATACCAGTAGCACCTACACTACCGATTTCTTCCTTATCTACTAAAAGACATGCAAGAGTTCTTTTTGGATTTTTTGCTTCTGCAATTGCCATAAAAGAAGGATAAGCACACACTCTGTCATCATGTCCATATCCCATAATCATACTTTCATCAAATCCATAGTTTCTAGCTGCTCCGGCAGGAACTACTTCAATTTCAGCCGATAAGAAATCTTCTTCTTCCATATCATATTTTTCTTTTAAGATACGGAGAATATTTTGTTTCACCAAATCTTTTTTGTTTTCAGTTTCTTCTTTATCCTTACCTTTAACAGCTTTATCTAATGGCATGCTTCCAACAAGAATATCTAAAGCTTCTCCTTCAATTACCTTAGATGCCTTCTTGTCCATCTGTTCACCTGCTAAGTGAATCAAAAGATCTGATACACCAAATACTGGATCACTAGGATCTTCACCGATATTTACAGTTACAACACTACCGTCTGTTTTTACAACAACTCCATGAAGAGCAAGTGGAAGTGTCACCCACTGATATTTCTTAATACCACCATAATAGTGAGTATCTAAAAGTGCCATCTCTGTATCCTCATACAAAGGATTCTGTTTTAAATCAATACGAGGAGAATCAATATGTGCACCTAAAATATTCATACCATTTTCTAAAGGTTCTTTTCCTACTACAAATAAAGCAAGACCTTTTCCACGGTTTGATAAATAAACCTTATCTCCAGCCTTTAACTTTTTATTCTTTGCGATAATTTCAGATAAGTCTTTAAATCCTTTTTCTTGTGCTTCTTTAATAAAGTAAGAGGTACACTCTCTTTCTGTTTTACACAAAGATAAAAACTGACGATATCCTTCAGCAAAATCCATAACGACTTTGCGTTTTTTTCCTTCTGGGTACTTTTTCCAAGCGTTTTCTCTTTCCATGTTCTTCCTTCTTTCTATGCTTAATTTTCTGTTTTAGCAATATTGTTTTGAACACGACGATATAACTCTGTAGCTGCATTATAGCCCATCTTCTTTTGACGATGATTTACAGCTGCTGTTTCGCAAATAACAGCTAAGTTACGTCCTGGACGAATTGGAAGACTGTGGCAGGTTACCTTGTTTCCAAGAATTTCCATATATTCATCTTCTAATCCAATTCGATCGTATTCTGCTTCTTTTTTCCAATCTTCTAATTTAATTACAAAATCAATTTTTTGGTTTTCTTTTACACATTCCACACCAAATAAACTCTTTACATCGATAATACCGATTCCACGGAGTTCAATTAAATGTTTTGTCACCTCTGGAGCACTGCCCATTAAAGTATTACTAGAAGTACGACGAATCACTACCACATCATCTGCTACCAGACGGTGTCCTCTTCGAATTAATTCCAGTGCTGCTTCTGATTTACCAATTCCACTTTCACCTGTAATCAAAAGACCTTCGCCATAAACATCTACCAACACTCCATGAATGGAGGTCATTGGAGCCAATTCATAATTTAGGAAATGAATTAACTCTGCCATAAATTCTGAAGTTCCTCTTTCTGTTCCTAAAATCGGAATATTTCTTTCATTGGCAATATTTAAAATTCTTCGATCCGGCACAAATCCGCGACAGAAAATCATACAGGGAATATCATAACTTAAAAGTTTATCAAAACTTTGTAATCTTTCTTCTTTTGATTGTTCACTCTGAAGGTAGGTCCATTCCACCATACCGATTAGCTGAATTCTTCCAGCTTCAAAGTGATCAAAGAATCCATTTAACTGCAATGCTGGACGATTGACATCCACCATGTTTACTTCATGTTCTTCCAGATTAATTTTAGAAGTAAAATTTCTCAAATCTAATTTTTCCACCAAAGTAGAAAGCTTTGCTCCGTCTCCCATATCAAATACCTCCTTCTCACATTACCCTTAAATTTTATAGTATTTTTAGGGTTTGTCAATCTATCCTCTACGGAAATAATTGTATACATTTTCCGCTGCTTCACGATTCATTTCAGGGATTTCTAAAAGTTCCTCCACAGAAGCATTTTTCATATCCTCTGCACTTTCAAAATTCCTCATTAAGGCTTTTCTTCTTGCAGGGCCGATTCCATCAATATCATCTAAGAAGCTCTTTACCTGAGCCTTGCCTCGAAGAGACTTGTGATATTCTATGGCAAAACGATGGGCTTCATCCTGTAGTCTTGTTACCAGTTTAAATCCCTCGCTGTGTTTATCAATTGGAATCTCTTCATTTTGATAATACAACCCTCTGGTTCTATGATGATCATCCTTTACCATGCCACAGACAGGAATACTTAAATGTAACTCCTGTAATACTTCTAACGCAATGTTTACCTGACCTTTTCCACCATCCATCATAATAACATCAGGAAATGAAGTAAAAGAATTTTCTTCCTGTTCTTCTTTGTCTTTTAAACCGTGGGAAAACCTTCTGGTCAACACCTCTTTCATAGAAGCGTAATCGTTAGGGCCTTCCACTGTCTTTAATCGGAATTTCCTGTAATCACTTCGCTTTGGTTTACCTTTTTCAAACACTACCATGGAGCCTACTGAAGCAAATCCAGAAGTATTTGAAATATCATAGGCTTCCATTCGATTAATACTATCTAATCCTATTAGAGAAGCAATTTCTTTCATCGCTCCAATGGTACGCCCTTCTTCTCTTTTGATTCTCTCCCGATCTGAATCTAGTACCATTTTGGCGTTCTTTTCTGCCAATTCTACAAGCTTTTCTTTTGCACCTCGTTTTGGGGTTCGAAGGTAAACTTTCTTTCCCTTTTTTTCAGAGAGCCAGTCCGCTAAAATTTCTGCACGCTCTAACTCTTCCTGCACATACACTTCCTTTGGTATGATTGGCGTACCTGCATAAAACTGTTGTAAAAAAGCTTCTATTACATCGGATTTTGATTCTTCTATTTTTACATTTAAAAAGAAGTGATCTCGTCCTATCATCTTTCCATTTCGAATAAAAAAGATTTGAACTACTGCATCCTCGCCATCCGTAGCGACTGCTACAATATCCTTATCCTCGCCATCAGAAGCTGTAATCTTTTGTTTCTCCATACAAGACTTCACACTTTCTAATAAATCTCTGTATGTAGCTGCTTTTTCAAACTCCAGCTCATCAGATGCTTTCTGCATCTTTTCTTTTAAATCCTTTACAACCGGTTCATACTTTCCATCCAAAAAGGAAATCGCTGCCTCTACGTTTTTATTGTATTCCACCTGAGAAACCTGTCCTCTGCAAACCCCAAGGCACTGCTTCATATGATAATTCAAGCAAGGGCGTTTCTTTCCAAAGGCTTCTGGAAATTTTTGATTGCAGGTACGTAATTTATATAATTTTTGTACCAGATCAATCGTATCTCGCACCGCATTCCCGCTGGTAAAGGGTCCAAAATATTTAGACTTATCCTTTTTTAATTGCCGGGAAAATAAAACTCTAGGATAGGCTTCTCCCAGAGTTACTTTAATGTAAGGATAGGTCTTATCATCTCGAAGTAAGGTGTTGTACTTTGGTCTATGTTCTTTTATAAGATTACATTCCAACACCAAAGCTTCTAATTCAGAGTCTGTCACAATATATTCAAATCGTCTGATGTGTGAAACCATTTGCTTTTTTCTGATTCCTTCATCATGGGATGGTTGAAAATATTGATGCACTCGCTTTGTTAAACTAACAGCCTTACCAATATAGATAATCGCATCCTTTTCATCGTGCATAATATAAACTCCCGGTTGATCCGGGAGTTTTGTAAGTTCTTCTTCAATATTAAACATATTAATCTCCTGTCGTGAAATTGATATGTTGTCCTTTCGTATTTGCAGATACTTCTTCTGAAGTTTCATCCACAAACATTTCTTCTTCTTTTTCTTCCTCTTCCTCTTCTATTCCTGTCATCTCTCTAAAAAGACTCATAAATTCTTTACCAGAAATAGTTTCATGTTCATAGAGGTAATCAGAAATCTTATCTAATACTTCTCGATTCTCTTCTAGTAGTTTATACGCAGTTTCATAACAAGAAGTAATCATGGAAAGAACTTCTTTATCAATTTCTGCTGCTGTTTCCTCACCACAGGTTAAAGACGCTCTTCCTTCTAAGTACTGGCTTTCTACTGTAGCAAGTCCCATCATTCCAAACTTATCGCTCATACCAAATCTGGTAACCATATTTCTGGCGATGGATGTGGCATTTTCAATATCGTTTGCAGCTCCAGAGGTATAAGTTCCAAAAACAATTTGTTCTGCTGCACGTCCACCCATATAGGTTGTGATCTTAGCGATTAATTCTTCTTTTGTTTCTAAGAATTTTTCCTCTTCCGGAGTCTGTAAGGTATAACCTAGCGCTCCCATAGTACGAGGTACAATGGTAATCTTTTGTACTGGCTCTGAGTTCTTTTGAAGTGCAGAAACCAGGGCATGTCCAACTTCATGATAAGCTACGTGTTTACGCTCCTTATCACTCATAGCCCGGTCTTTCTTTTCCTTACCGCCTACTGCAACCAGTTCAAATGCTTCAAACAAATCATCCTGATTAACATATTTTCTTCCAGCCTTAACTGCAATAATTGCAGCCTCGTTAATAATATTTGCAAGATCAGATCCAACTAAACCTGCAGAAGCTAAAGCCAATGCTTCTAGGTCTACCGTCTCATCCATATGAACGTCTTTTGAATGCACCTTTAAGGTTTCTACACGGCCTTTCAAATCAGGTCGATCTGCAATAATCCGACGATCAAAACGTCCTGGACGAAGAAGAGCCTTATCCAAAACTTCTGGACGGTTTGTTGCTGCAAGAATTAACACACCCTTGGATGAATCAAATCCATCCATTTCTGCCAATAACTGGTTTAGTGTCTGTTCACGCTCATCATTGCCACCGCCAAATCTCGAATCACGGCTTTTACCAATGGCATCTATCTCATCAATAAAAATAATACAAGGTGCCTGTTTTTGTGCTTCCTTAAATAAATCTCTTACACGAGATGCACCAACACCAACAAACATTTCTACAAAGTCAGAACCCGCAAGGGAGAAGAAAGGAACTCCTGCTTCTCCAGCCACTGCTTTGGCAAGTAAGGTTTTACCTGTACCGGGAGGTCCAACCAAAAGAGCACCCTTTGGCAATTTTGCACCAATGGAAGTATATTTTTTGGGATTATTTAAAAAGTCTACCATTTCCTGTAAAGACTCTTTTGCCTCATCCTGTCCTGCTACATCTGCAAAGGTAACACCAGTACTTTTTTCAACATAAACCTTTGCATTGCTTCTTCCAACTCCCATGGCTCCGCCACCCATATTTCTCATGAAAAGGCCGAAGATTACCCATAGGATTAAAAGCGGTAATACAAAGCTTAAAATATTGTAAATCACAGTAGAGGTAGAACCTGAACTTCCTCGGCTTACTTCTACATTATGTTCCTTTAATAAAGGAAGCAATTCTTCATCGTTTAAATATCCAGTATAGTAAGTCACTGTCAAACTCTGACCGGTACTCTTTAAATAAGAATCCTGCATTTCTGCCTGTTCTTCCGAAGCCGCAAAATCCGAGTCCTCATTTAAAGTTATGGTAATGGTCTCACTGGTAATTTCTACCGATTTTACCTGATCCTCCTCAACTAAGTCTATAAACTGGCTATAGCTAATTTCCACCTTTGTACTGGATGCACCACTATTCCAAAAATAAGTTGTTATAAGAAGCGCAATTAGCGAAAACAGCACCAGCATCATCAATGGCTGATGATTGTTATTCTTGTTTTCGTTTCCACCTTTACGGTCGTTGTTGTTTTCGTTCATTTAGTCCTCCGTATCTATTACCTTCTCCACCTGTAAAGTAGTGAAATTATAAAATTAAATTTCATACAATGCAATAGATATGCTTGTTTTTTAATAAAAATTTAAGATTTAAGAAAGGATTGCCTGGTCATTTGTAAATTCAGTACCAGAAACCTCCTCAAACTTATGTAAAAGATCTTCAATGGTAAGATTCTTTTTTTCTTCTCCTGCAATGTTTACAATAATTTTTCCTTCATTCATCATAATCAGACGATTTCCATGAACAATGGCATCTCTCATATTATGTGTAACCATCATGGTTGTAAGATTGTTTTCTTTAATTACTTTTTCTGTAGCATCTAACACTGTTGCTGCGGTTTTGGGATCTAAGGCAGCAGTATGCTCATCTAAAAGTAAAAGCTTTGGTTTTTGAAGTGTTGCCATCAAAAGCGTAAGGGCCTGGCGCTGACCACCAGATAAAAGTCCTACCTTTGCAGTCATGCGGTCTTCTAATCCCAAATCCAGTTCTTTTAACAAATGATAATAACGCTCTTTTTCTTCTTTTGTAATACCCCACTTTAGTCCTCTGCCTTTTCCGCGACGAGCTGCCAAAGCAAGATTTTCTTCAATTTCCATGTCTGCAGCAGTTCCTGTCATTGGATCCTGGAATACACGTCCTAAATAAGCAGCCCGCTTATACTCACACAATCCCGTAACATCTACTCCATCAATTTCAATGGTTCCCTCATCCACTGGCCAAACACCTGCCACTGCATTTAAGAGAGTCGACTTTCCTGCCCCATTTCCGCCAATAACGGTAACGAATTCTCCTTCTTCAAGGGTTAAATCCACACCATTTAATGCTACCTTTTCATTAATGGTACCCGGATTAAAGGTTTTGTGTATATTGGTTACTTTCATCATTTTGCGCTACCTCCTCTTTTTCCTGCTTTGCGGAAGGAATTTTGTGACTGCCCTTTCAAATAAGGTACAGCCAGGAAAATAGCAACTATAATTGCTGTAAATAACTTCAAGTCGTTGGTTGGCATCTTTAACCATAACACAACCCCAATAACGATATAATAAATGATTGCTCCAATCACTACGAAAGTCAGGCGAAGAATAAAATTCATCTTCTTTCCAACAATAGCATGTCCTAATACTTCCCCAATAATTACTGCAGCAAGTCCAATTACAATGGCGCCACGGCCCATATTGATATCAGCAAATCCCTGGTATTGCGCAATCAAGCCACCAGACAACGCAACAAAACCATTACTGATTGCAAGTGCAATGACCTTCATTAAATTAATATTGATTCCCTGAGCACGACTCATCGCTGGATTGTTTCCAACCGCACGAATTGCACTTCCCTGCTCAGTTCCAAAATACCAATACATAATTCCGATAATCACTACGACAAAAATTACGGAAATGATAATGGTTTTTGGCAAATATCGAAGGGATACCAATAGAGGATATTGATTTACGTTAACCGCTAAGTTAGATCCCCCTAAAATATTTAAGTTTACGGAATATAGTGCAATCTGTGTCAAAATACTTGCTAAAATTCCCGGAATACCCAAAAGGGTATGTAAAAGTCCTGTTACAAGTCCAGCTAACACTCCTGTTCCAAAAGCTGCCAATAGTGCAACGGAAGCCGGTGTACCATTTAGAATTAATACAACAGCAATTGCACCTCCAGTAGCAAAAGAACCATCTACTGTTAAGTCTGCAAAATCTAAAATACGAAATGTTAAAAATACCCCGATTGCCATAATGCCCCAAATGATTCCCTGGGCCACATCACCTGGCAATGCGTTTATTAAATTAATGAAAGACATTGTTTCCTCCAAAATTGTTTCTTGCCGGGCTTTTCGGCCCGGCAAGTTATTTTATTCTGTTTCAATTGCTTCGTAATCACTTGGAACGGTAATTCCTAAGGTCTCACAAATTTCAGGATTGTATTCCTTCTTTACTTCTTCTGCATAACGGATTTCCATATCTGCAGGATCCCCACCATTTGCTAAAATTTCATAAGCCATAAGTCCGGCAGAATATCCAATATCATAATAATCAATAGATAAGGTTGCTACACCACCACCGGCACAGATTCCTTCTTCACCTGCAATAATTGGTTTTTGTGCTGCAGATGCAATATTGTTAATATTCTGAATGCAGTTTGCTGCAGTATTATCTGTAGGAATATAAATGACATCAGATTCGTCACAGCAAGCCTGTGTAACCTGAGCAACATCGTTAGAATCAGAGAAAGTAAAGTCTTTTACTGTATAACCATACTCTTCTAAATATCCTGTAATTGTCTTAGCCTGATACTGTGAATTTGCTTCACCTGAGCAGTATAAAATACCAACGGTTTTAATATCGTCTCCAAATAATTCATTCACCATATCTGCCTGCTGATCTAATGGAGCTAAATCAGAAGTTCCTGTAACATTGATTCCGCTGACACCAGTCCAATCCTCAGCATCAATATTTAAAGCTGTTGCATAATCAGTAATAGAAGTTGCTACAATTGGAATATCACCGGTAGATGCTGATGCAGCAGCTAAAGAAGCTGTAGCATTTGCCATAATCAAATCATATCCGGAAGATACAAAGCCATTTGTGATTGTAGCACATGTAGCAGAATCACCTGCAGCATTTTGCTCATCAAAGGTCACTTCGTCTCCAAGCTTTTCTACTAAAGCAGCTTTAAATCCTTCTGTAGCAGCATCTAGTGCTTCATGCTGTACTAACTGGCAAATACCAACGGTATACTTTGCGTCAGCACTTGTAGTTTCGCTTTCGCTTTCTGAATTGCTTGAACTTCCTCCACAAGCAGCTAAACTCATAACTACTGTGGTCGCACATAAAAGTGCTGCCAATAATTTTCTCTTCTTCATGTCGTCTTCTCCTTTTTCTTCTTTCCCCTGTAAATACAGGTTATTCCATTAAATTGTATGTAAATTTTTTAATGAAACATCAAGTATCGGTGCAGAATGTGTCAAAGCTCCCGATGAAACATAATCAACCCCAAGGTCAGAAATCGCTTTTACATTTTCCTTTGTAATGTTTCCAGAACACTCTGTTTCTGCTCTTCCAGCGATTATCCCAATCGCTTCTTTCATCTCTTCATGAGACATATTATCTAGCATAATAATATCTGCCCCAGCTTCTACAGCTTCTTTTACCATGTCGAGATTTTCTACTTCCACTTCGATTTTACGAACGAAAGGTGCATAGTCTTTTGCTCTTTTTACAGCCTCAGCAACGCTGCCAGCTGCTCCAATATGATTGTCTTTAATTAACACACCATCAGATAAATTGTATCGATGGTTATATCCACCGCCGACTTTCACCGCGTATTTCTCAAACAAACGGTTATTTGGCGTTGTCTTTCTGGTATCTAAAAGTTTCGTGTTGCTGCCTTCTAAAAGTGCAGCCACCTTTGATGTATAGGTAGCAATCCCACTCATTCTCTGCAAATAATTTAAAGCAGTACGCTCACCAGATAAAAGAACACGAATATCGCCTGTCACAACTGCAAGCAATTCTCCTTTTTTTACCTGATCTCCATCCTTGACTTTTAAATCCACCTTTGTCTCTTCGTCTAAAAGTTCAAAGGTACGTTTGAAAATTGGAAGACCTGCAATCACGCCATCCTCTTTGCAAATCAAATCACAAGTACCTAAGTTTGCCTCTGGCATAATGGCATTTGTTGTAACATCTTCACTGGATATATCTTCTCTTAAGGCCTGTAAAATTAACGGATCTGCATTTAACAAAGTAGTCACATCTGTCATAGTGCTTTTCTCTCCTTTTCCTCTTTCTCAATTTCGTCCCAAATCATGGCTTTATTATCTTCAAAATAACGATCCAAATCGTCATATTCTTTTAAATTAATATTGTAACGTTCCATAAGTTCGCCTAATGGCAAATCTGCCACATCCATTAAGTGATATCTTCGATGTTCAGCGCCCCAATCTTCATCCACACGCTTCATATGGTTCGCTGCATTTCTGGCAAATACCAGACTTTCCAATAAGGAGTTACTGGCTAAACGATTTCGTCCGTGGACACCATTACAACAAGTTTCTCCTGCTGCGTATAAATGTTTCATAGAAGTATGACCGTCTAAATCCACGTATACCCCTCCCATAAAATAATGTTGAGCAGGAACAACAGGAATACAATCCTTTGTAATATCATACCCTTCCTCTAAACACTTCTTGTAGATGTTAGGGAAACGTTTTGTTACATCAATATCCGTAATACCAGTGAAATCCAGCCACACACATTTCGTGCCTTCCTTTTTCATCTGGGTACGGATTTCATTTGTCAACACATCTCTTGGCAGAAGCTCGTTTGCAAAACGCTTTCCATTTTTATCGCGAAGCTTTGCTCCCTCTCCTCTGCAGGATTCAGAGATTAAAAATCTTCTTTCCTTCTTTTCAGAGTACAATGTGGTTGGATGGATTTGAACATAATCCACATTTTCCAGCCGAATTCCATGACGTAGTGAAAGTGCTAAGGCATCCCCTGTTAAGTGAGGGAAGTTTGTAGAGTTTTCATAGATTCCTCCAATACCTCCGCAGGCCCACATCATATGGGAACACATTACAGTTTTTAAACGTCCGTCTTTTTGGCGCAACAAAATTCCGTCACACCGATTGTCGTGACATAAAATATCGATCATGGTTGTATGATCCAATAAGGAAACATTCTGAAGTTCCTTTACCCGTTCTAACAGAACAGAAGTAATGGCTTTGCCCGTAATATCCTCATGATAAAGGATTCGATTTGTGGAATGGGCTCCTTCTCTTGTATATAGAAGTTCTCCGTTTTCTCGCTCAAAATCTACACCATATGCAATGAGTTCATTGATAATAGATCGAGAAGAACGAATCATCATATCTACAGATTCCTTACGATTCTCATAATGTCCCGCACGAAGGGTGTCTTCAAAGAAAGAATCATAATCTCCCTCGTTTTTTAAGACACAAATTCCTCCTTGAGCAAGAAAAGAATCGCTATCTTCTAAATCACTTTTTGTGATCATCAAAATTGATGTATTCTTCGGCAAATGAAGGGCAGTAAAACATCCTGCTACACCACAACCGACAATGACTACATCGTAATAGTTATTCATACGTCTCTTCTTTCGATTATTTAGCTAATTCTAGCATTTTTTCCATAGGTTTTCTTGCGCCCTCAATTAATTCATCAGGCATTTCCACCTTTGGTTCCATATTTTTCAAAGCATTATATACTTTTTCCAAGGTAATCTTTTTCATATTTGGACACACCTGTGCCATCTGTGTTGTATAAAACTTCTTACCTGTAGTCTGTAACCCCAGTTCATAAAGAACTCCTCTTTCAGTTACAACTATAAACTCTTCGTTTGAAGAATCTTTTACATAATTAATAATTCCCGAAGTACTTCCAATGTAATCTGCCATAGCACATACTTCTGGCTTACATTCTGGATGGACTAAAACTTCCGCCTTCGGATACTTTTCTTTCATTTTAACAATTGCATCTTTGGTAATGGTGTGATGTACATGACAATAACCATCATTGAAAATGAAGTTCTTTTCCGGCAATTGATCTGCTATATAATGAGCTAAATTCTGATCCGGAATAAAGAAAATATTTTTATTAGATAAGCGAGAAACAATCTTTAATGCATTGGCACTTGTAACGCATACATCACTGGCAGCTTTTAATTCAGCTGTAGAGTTAACGTAACAAACCACTGCTAAATCATCATATTGTTTTCGCATTTCTTCCACTGCTTCTACTGTAGCCATATGAGCCATAGGACAATCAGCATCTTCTGCCGGAAGAAGTACTACCTTCCCAGGGTTCAGTGCTTTTGCACTTTCTCCCATAAATCGAACACCGCAAAGTACAATGACATCTGCTTCAATTTCGGTTGCCTTTCGACTCAAAAAGAAAGAATCCCCTATATAATCTGCTATATCCTGTACCTCATCCTCTACATAATAATGGCACATGATGACAGCATTTTTCTCTTCTTTTAACTTACGTATTTCGTCCCCTAAATTCAGGTTATTCATTTGAGGTATATCTCCTTTATTTTTTTGTCAAAAGAGATTCAAAATCCTCGCAAGGCATGGGGTGATAATAATAATATCCTTGCGCAATATTGCAGCCTCTACCCTTTAAGAGTTCGACTTGCTCCTCTGTTTCAACTCCTTCTACAACTGTAGGCAGATTTAAAACTTTGGCCATATTTAATACGCCTTCAAGTATTCCTATTCCTTTGACAATATTTTCTTGATCTAAATCTAAAAACTTCATATCGATTTTCAAAATATCGATACTCATATTTTTAAGTGCATTTAATGAAGAATATCCGCTTCCAAAGTCATCCATCAAAACCTTAAATCCGGCTTTGTGAAGATTCTCCACTTCCTCTTCAATCATAATATAGTCTTCTATATATGCACTTTCCGTAATTTCCACTTGTAATAAATCATGAGATAAATTTCTTTCATCACATAATTCGCTTAAATATTCTGACACGGAACCGGCATAAAAATCGGCTCTGGAAACATTAACAGAAACAGGTGGCACATCCACATTTGCATCTGCCATTTCCTTTATCCACTTTATGGTTTGTTTCCACATGAGTTTATCCAGAGAAGCCACAAACCCCGTATGCTCCAGTACCGGTATAAATGACCCTGAAGCCATAATACCTTTTTCTCTGTGATACCATCTTGCCAGTGCTTCTGCACCTACAATCTTTCCAGTGTTCATGTCCACCTTAGGCTGTAAGAAAGGGAAAAATTCCTCGTCTTCAATACCTCTACGAATATCTGAAAGCAGTTCATACTCTGTCTGTAGTTGACCTGCCATAACCGGATCATACCAGGCAATATGTCTTGTATAATCTCCAGAAACAGAAGCCAGGGCAATTACTGCTTTATTGTAAATTTTTTCAACAGATTCTGCAGGATTATCTATTTCATAAAAACCAAACTTCGGCCCAAAGCCAATGCCAAAGACCTCATCCTTTTTCATATCCTCTTTGATTCTCTTTTTCATATCGTCCAATACAGATCGATTTTTCGGACAAAGGACTGCAAAATCATCTCCTCCAAGGTATCCTGCAATACCCCCGTGGCGTCTTGTAAATTCCTTTAGATATCTGCCCATAAGTCGCAGATACTGGTCTCCTTTTTCCCAACCATAAAAGTTATTAAATAACTTAAAATGATCGATGTCAATAGCCACCATCCAGAGAGGATCTTTTCCGTAATTTCTTAAATGTGTATAAACTTTATTGTAAAAACTTTGCTTAAAATCTAAGCCAGTCAACTCGTCTACTCTTTGATCATCTGCTTTAAACTGCCTGTCAATCTGACCTATCAGTTCCTTTTGCTTTTCAAATAAAGAAATGGTAGTCAACACTCTGCGTAGAACAATTCGTTCCATAAATGGTCTTGTAATATAATCTATTGCACCAAGATCAAAGGCATATTCCACATTTTTTTCTTCATCATCTGCAGATATCATAATCACTGGAAGATAGTCAATCATGTGCTTATTTTTCATAAACTTAAGCACCTCAAACCCATTCATTCCAGGCATAACCAAATCTAGTAAAACAATATCCAGTTCATAGAAATGGTCCATCAAATAATTTACAGCATCATGGCCATTATCAAATTCAACCACATCTGCTTCGTCTTTTAAAATTTCTTTTAAAATCTCTCTATTAGTTATGGAGTCGTCAATAACTAACACCTTACGCTTTTGAATAGCATCCATTTTTCATTCCCCCATCAAGCCCACCAATGTCATAATAAGACCAATGATACAGTCTTGCTTTTATAATATACTACGAAAGCACGAAAAAAGCCACAACAAACCAATGAAGTTGTAGCTTTTTTCATATAATTTATATACCAGTTTATTTTTTGTAATTTAGTGCACGCATAGAATTTAAAATGGCAATTACCGCCACTCCTACGTCTGCAAAAACAGCCTCCCACATATTGGCAAGACCTAATGCTCCAAGAAGCAATACCAGTAGTTTTACTCCAATGGCAAACCAAATATTTTGCTTTACAATTCGCAAGGTTTTTTTTGCAATTGATACTACATCTGCAATCTTTCGAATGTCATCATCCATGATTACAATATCTGCCGCTTCAATAGCAGCATCACTTCCCAAAGAACCCATGGCAATACCTACGTCTGCACGCATCAAAACAGGAGCATCATTGATTCCATCACCAACAAAACCAACTTTGCCTTTGCCTTCATTTTCCTTTAAGATAGACTCTACACAATCCACCTTGTCTCCAGGCAAAAGTTCGCTTTTCACAGTATCTATTCCTAGTTCACTTGCCACAGCTTCTGCTGTTTTTTTACGGTCTCCTGTAAGCATAATCGTCTGTTTTATGCCTACAGACTTTAAGAGTTGAATTCCTTCTTCTGCACCAGATTTTATTTCATCTGAAATAACTAAAGTTCCACAGAATGTATTTTCATATGCAATATAAACCGCAGTACCAATTCCAGAAAAACTTTCAAACCCAATTCCATGTCGATTCATTAGCTTGTCATTTCCGGCTAATAGGGTTTTTCCATCAAAGCAGATTTCTATTCCCTCTCCTGAAATTTCTTTACTATCAGAAAGTCGATTCAAATCTGTGCTTTTTCCATAGGCTTCTAAAATTGATTTTGCAATGGGATGATTAGAGTAAGCTTCCCCGTATGCTGCCAGTTCAAGCAGTTTTTCTCTTTTCAATTCCCCTGCAGGAAGATAATTTGATACCACAAAATTTCCTTTTGTAAGAGTTCCTGTCTTATCCATTACGATGGTAGACATTTCTGCAATTGCTTCAAGGTAATTACTTCCCTTTACTAAAACTCCCAGTTTTGAAGAAGCACCGATTCCTCCAAAAAATCCTAGTGGCACGGATATCACAAGGGCACAAGGGCACGAAACAATTAAGAAAATGCAAGCTCTTTTAATCCAGTCAAACCAGACATCTGCCCCACCACCTAAAACGATTGGTGGAAGTATTGCTAAAAGTGCCGCGCCAATGGTTACTACCGGAGTATAGTATTTAGCAAATCTTGTAATGAAGTTTTCTAATCGTGCTTTTTTTGATGATGCATTTTCCACTAGTTCCAAAATCTTTGCCACAGTGGAATCATCATAAAGCTTTGTAGTTTGAATACGAAGAGTCCCTTCTCCATTGACACATCCAGAAATCACACCCTCTCCCTTTGATGCACGTCGTGGCACAGACTCTCCTGTTAAGGCAGCGGTATCCACAAAGGATTCTCCCTCTATTACTACACCATCCAAGGGAATTCTTTCTCCAGGTTTTACTACAAGTATGCTTCCGATTTCTACATCATCTGGATCTACTTCTTTCAATCCATCTTCTGTTTCCAGGTTTGCATACTCAGGTGCAATACTCATCATTTCTGCAATGGACTGTCTGCTTTTTCCAACCGCATAACCCTGGAATAATTCTCCAATTTGGTAGAAAAGCATAACCGCTAAAGCTTCTGTATACTCTCCAATAAAAAAGCCTGCAAATGTAGCAATCATCATTAAAAAGTTTTCGTCAAAAACCTGTCCATTTCGAATGTTTTTTCCGGCTTTTCGAATAACATCATATCCAATAATAATATAGGGAATCACAAAACAGACAAACTCTAAAAGCCTTGGCCAGTTTTCCATAAGTCCGGCTTTTTCAAGCACAAATAGAATTACAAACATTACTAACGTAACTAGTATTCTATTTCGCATTTTTTTCTGTTTCTTTGTCATTTTTATACCTCAATTTCGAAGTCGGGCTCTACTTTTTTACAAACCTTAACCACCTCTTCAAGAGTCTTGTCAAAGTTTTGTTCTTCCGCTTCTAAGGTAAGTT
>JAIKXK010000364.1 GCA_024684155.1 Lachnospiraceae bacterium
TAGATGAAGCAAAAGAAAGGAACTCCTGTTTTTGACAATAGCTAAAAACGGGAGTTTTTTGGCGCTAATAGCATTATATGAGGTGTCAATTGGCATTTGATGTATGATAAAATAAGAAAAATTACTTTGAATCGTAGCGGAGAAATGTATGATATATTGTTTAATTTCTATTTTAATCGGATATGTATTTGGTTCATTTTTAACTGCCTGTTTTGTGGCGAAAAAATATACAGGGAAAGACATATCTGAAATAGGAACCGGAAATCCCGGGATGGCAAATGTGATGGCCCGTGTAGGAAAGGTGCCGGGACTTTTGGTGCTTTTGGGAGATGTATTAAAGACTGCACTTGCTATGGGGATTTGCAGCTTTTTCTTTTCAGAATCTATTGGCGATCAGGCGGCTCTTTTTGCCGGGTTTGGTGCCCTTCTTGGACATAATTTTCCTTTTTGGAGGAAGATGAAAGGTGGAAAAGGAGTAGCTGCCACCTGTGCCTGGATTATTCTTTATATGCCGTTTGGAGGTATCAGTGCAGCAGTGGCTGGTGGAATTATCACCGTTTTAACAGGACTTTTGCCACTGGGTGCGGTCATAATTACGGTGTTTGAAATTCCCTTTGCTTTTTTGGAAAAAGGATCCCTTGCCGGTGGGGTTATGATTGTTTCTTTTCTTATTATGCTTTATCGCAATTTTCCAGGTTTTATTCGTGGATTTAAAAACGAAGAAAGCAGAGAGTTTCAACGAAGTAGAAGCACAAAAAATACAGTTGGAACGATAATAACAATTCTTTTAGTTATTGGATTATTTTGTCTGGACTTGTGGATGGTTAACTGTAGTAAAGAAACCTATTTTGAACCAGAGGCCTTGCGAGAAGATATTTCATCCTATTATACAGTTTCATCAGAAGAAGAGCTTTCAGTAGATGATTATGAAGAAATATTTGCACAAACCGGAGTGGCTAAGGCGGGAGTAGAAAGCCTTCTTCGAGTTAATAAAATGTATCTTTTAGAGACCATACAGGAACATTTTTACACTACACCAGAAATAAAAGAAACCATTGTGCAGTTGGTGCGACATCAGGAACGTGTAAGTGATGCAAGGGGAGCAAAAACCATTTTTGTGGTGGAAGAAGGGGATATAATTGTAACTTTGTCCAGCTATGCAGGGGGATGGAGATATGGTCATGCAGGTCTAATCGTAGATGCAAAAGAAGGATTAGTGTTAGAAGCCCTTACCTATGGAGAACCTTCGGAGATACGTTCTCTTAGTCATTGGACGGAGTATCCAGCTTATGTAATTTTGCGCCCGAAGAATTTATCAGAGGAAGAGCGGGAGGAATTTGTTCAATATGCAAAAGATAACCTACTTGGTTTAGAATATGATTTATTTGCAAATAAAAACCAGGAAGAAATAGAAAAGACACATTGCTCCTTAATTGTATGGCAAACTTATCAAAAGGCTGGCCTTGATTTAGATGGAGATGGGGGTTATTTTGTGACGCCTTACGATCTAATAAGTGACGATGATTTGGAGGTTGTCATGGAGTATGGCATGGATTATAATAGTTTCAATTAAATTTTATACAATTTAATTAATTTGTTTACGATTAAATACTTATATTTTTTGAATTTCGTGTTAATATAGGTAGGATAAAATCAATACTAGTTTTTAAAGTCATAAATATTTTATTCATATCGTTGAATAAAATTTTGCCGGTTTACAGGGAATAAGAAGTTGTATTCATATTGTTTGAATAGACAAAATGCCAGTTTGCAAGGCAAAAGTGATTTAGTTCATATAGTTAGGAGAAATTGTATTATGTTAGAGATTAAAAACCTTACGTATCAGGTTGATGATGAAAATGACTCTACAAAAGAGATCATTGATAACCTTGACCTTACAATAGAAGATGGTAAGTTTATCGTAATTACAGGACCAAATGGTGGAGGTAAATCTACCTTAGCAAAGTTAATTATGGGTGTAAACGAACTTACATCAGGACAGATTATTTTCGATGGTGAAGATATTTCAGAATTAAATATTACAGAACGAGCAAAGAGAGGAATCAGTTTTGCTTTCCAGGCACCGGTTCACTTTAAGGGAATCCGTGTCATTGATTTACTTCGTTTGGCAAGTGGAGAAAATATTTCCATTACAGCAGCCTGCGAATATCTTTCAAAGGTTGGTCTTTGTGCAAAGGATTATGTGGAGCGTGAAGTAAACTCTTCTTTATCCGGTGGAGAGTTAAAGCGAATTGAAATTGCTACTGTTTTAGCTCGAGGAACAAAGCTTTCTATCTTTGATGAGCCAGAAGCAGGTATTGATTTATGGAGCTTCCAGAACTTAATTAAAGTATTTGAAAATATGCGTGAAACGGTAAAGGGAACTATTATTGTGATTTCTCACCAGGAACGTATTTTAAATATTGCCGATGAAATCGTAGTAATTGAAAATGGTAAAGTGAAAAAACAGGGTCCAAAGGATGAAATCCTTCCGGAATTACTTGGAACCTCAGCAGCAGCAAACATTGCTTGCGA
>JAIKXK010000374.1 GCA_024684155.1 Lachnospiraceae bacterium
AACCAGAACCACTATATTGAACTTGATAAGGATAACATTCAGTTCCCTGAGAACTATGATACTTCTTCTCGTCAGGTACCTGGTAAGAAAGCAACAGATAAAAAGAGCTTCAGAGATCAAAAGGCAGTATTTACAGAAGAGCAGGTTAAGACTGAAACTTCTCGTTGCCTCTCATGTGGTGCTTCTGTAGTAGATGAAAACAGATGTATCGGATGTGGTGTATGTACAACCAAGTGCGAATTTGATGCAATTCACTTACATCGTGAACTTCCTGATGCTTCCTTCATGGTTCCAGCAGAAGATAAGTTAAAATACATCCTTCCAAACGGAATGAAACAGTCAATTAAGTTAAAATTCGGTGGTCCTAAGGGAGATCCTAGATTGGATGCGTAGGAGAAAATTATGCATGAATTAGGTGTAGTTTTTAAAGTTATTGATGATATCAAAGAAGTAGCAGAAGAAAATGAAATTACAAAAGTAGAATCGGTCACCTTACAGCTTGGAAAAGTTTCTGCTGTGATTCCAAATCTTTTAGAAGACTGTTGGAAGTGGGCAGTGGATCGTGAGGAACTTATGAAAGGCTGCGAATTGATTATCGAGCCTATTGAAGCCATTACTTATTGTGAAGACTGCAAACAAGAGTATGATACCATTAAACACGGAAAAATATGTCCTCATTGTGGAAGTGAACATACGTATTTGCTTCAGGGAAATGAGTTTTTGATCAAAGAAATATCTGTGTAAAATAAAAAAGCCTCTGTCATCTGACAGAGGTGTTTTTTTATACTTAAATGTATTTTTTAAAGAATTGACATTCATCCGTATTTATTTCTTTTGCTTCTTTTAGATTCATATTTACGTGGCAAACATGACCCATATATTTTTTCGAAGCATCACCATAACACTTTATTTCACAAGGAATCTGTTTACTTGTAAGAAAATCATACATAGGCTTTGCATTTTCTTTTAAGAAGTCATATTCCGAGGTCATGATGTAAGTAGGTGGATAATTCGACGTAATATGACCAAGTACATCAATCATGTCTGGAAAACTTTTTCCATAGGTGATGTCTGGATTTTTTCCAAAATAATCATGGAATAAATCCCGGGAAAAACGGTTAGAGTTTTCTGCTTCATGAAGATTTGTTTCATACATTCCGCAGTTAAGTGCAATGGCTTTTAAGGTAAATCCAGAAGGAATCTGGAAGGGGAACAGTTTTGCATAGTCGGGATTGGTAATCATAGCGGCATATTGAGATGCCATTTGTGCTCCGGCAGAATCTCCTACTAAGAATACGTTGTCTAAATCCATATGATAGTCTTTTCCATTGGAAACCATCCATTGAAATACAAGGTTTGCTTCTAAAAGTTGATTAGGAAATTTTGCCTTTGGAGCCAGGTGATAATTAAAATTCACAAAGACAAATCCCTGTTGGGCCAAAAACATACCATAGTATTTATAAATTTCTTTGGTGCCGTATACATAACCACCGCCATGGTAACTTACAATGACGGGAAGTTTTTTTGTAACATCTTTCGGATAATAAATATCTAAGTTGTTATATATATCCTTGTTGTTGGCATAGTTGATATCGTAGATAGCAGTGACGTCATCTGGAACAGTTAAAGATAAATCTCTTTTTTTGTCAGAACGACCGGCCATAGTACGAAATAGAAATCCTGATAGTGACATAATATAAGCCTCCTTTTTATAACCTTAAACAGCATTATAAGACAATTTATGACAATGGAATATCATAGATTAGCGATTTTTGTTGAAAAAAGGATTTTTGGTGCTATTCCCAATTTTTTTAAACCTGTTGGAAGGGAGCATACTTATTTGCTGCAGGGAAATGAGTTTTACTTTATTGATAAAGAAAATAATTAGATTTATAATGCGAAAGCATATAGAAATATATAAAAAGTTATTGGAGTAAATATGAAAAGAGTTATATCTGTAATTTTGGCCCTTATAATTACCATAGGGACATGCCAAACAAATATCATGGAAGTAGAAGCGAAAACAAATAGTGAATATAGTGTTACATTTGAACTTTCATCTGTTAAACATTCAATGTCAATGGGTGGTAGTGTAGTGGCCAGTAAAACATTTTTAGATGTATCCGGGATACATGTGAAGGGGTATAGTAATAAAAAATATTCCAAGTATGCGGTGTATATGGATGGCTATAAATTTAAAGTGAAAAAGAAAAATATTGTTAAGCATCCTGGAAATAGAATAATAGATTTGACAGTTAACTACGGAGATTACTGGAAACAAGAAACAGCAGATGGAATGGGAAATTATACTTTCCCTGGCAATTTAGTAATTTCTGAAAAAAAACATTCAGTTGTTGTAAAGGGATATAGCGGAAAGAAGTGGAAAACGTTATATAAGAAATCTTTACAGCCTAATAAGAATAAGTTTTATGGATATGAAACTTTTATGTGGGATGAAACAAATATGGAAAAGGTAGTGAAAGGAATTGTAGCAAAGGGGGACGTTTCGGGAGATTTATCGAAGTATTCTCGGAAAATTAAGGGCAATAATTTTACCTATAAACCTTCAAAAGTTAAGATTGTTACTATTAATAAAAAAGGAAAAGTAGTATCTAAGAAAACTGTTAAATTAAAGGAAAAAAAGCAGTTTAAATTTAAAGCGCCTATGACAGATTGTGTGATTTCAAAGATTAAGGATGAGTATGGTTGCTCCTATAGGATAGAAAAGAATAAAAATAACACATCCTATTATTTCTTTTACAAAGGAAAAAAACTTGTGGATATTCAAGAGGCATGCACAATTAATTCAACTAACGTATATATATCAAATAATAATTAAATCTGAGATTGCCAAAAATCCAAGGCGGTTTCAATCCAGCCTTCCGCAGCAGTTTTTTCTCCAAGACCGATGCCGTGGGGAACGGCAAAAAACTTTTCATACATATGGACTACTCCGTGATTTTTTAATGCCTTCTCCATAACATCTGAGTGAGAATGGGAAGGAACTAAAACATCGTTTCCACCGGCAAACATATAGGTAGGCGGATAGTCACTATCTACATAGTTTTGGACACAAAGAGTTTCTCTGTTCTTCCTTAAAAAGTGTTTGCTGTAACGGAACATACAAATATTTCCCCGTTCAGAAAGCCAAAGACCAAGAATACCAATAAAAATATTCCAGTAAGGATGTTGTAACCAGTGGTTTACATTAGTCCAGGGATAGGCTAAAAGTAAAGCTCCCGGTTTTCTGGTGTGATAAAAGTCATAGCCCCATTCTTTTGAACCATAAATGCCTGCTAAATTGCCACCAGCAGAAAATCCAATGACAGCATATCCTTCCATATCGATATTTAATTCCTTCTGATGCTGATCTAATAGTCGTACGGTGCGGGCCAAATCCTGCATAGGAGCATGGTCGGAACAATTAAAGCCTACACGATATTCTAAAATGAAAGCAGTATAGCCTAACTCATTTAAACGAGCGGCCATAGGATAGCCTTCTGTTTTGGTGCATAGATGATCATAGCCTCCACCGGGGCAGATGATAATTGCTTTTGTTCTTTTTTTTGTATCATTTTCAAATACGTGTAGACGCACGGCCCCTAACTTTTTGTTTTGATTGATCTCTTCTCTTGTGTATACAGGAAGAATTTTCATTCGCCCTTCTTCCATTAGTTTTGCTCTGCGAAGTTTTCCTTTTTTCTTGTTACAGGCATAGTGTTGAACGCGGTACATACGCAAAATGCTAAATAAGGCATGTAAAAATGCAAGGATAACATATGCTTTCAATAAATCTTTTAAAAAAGTAAGTGTAAAAATATCTCCCATGATACTT
>JAIKXK010000393.1 GCA_024684155.1 Lachnospiraceae bacterium
TTGCGTAATCTTCCATAGTTTCATCCTTATAATATATCTGCGAAATGTACTTTTAATCGATTAAAAATAGAAGTACCCAGAATAAAAATCAAAAGCGTAACGACCCAAAAATACACTGTCATGGAGCCGTACTCAAAAAACCAAACATGATTCAACAAAGAATCTCTGTATCCCTGTACAATATAAAACATGGGATTCAGTTTCAAAATAAACATAATAACAGGATTAAGATTTGTCATATTGTCCACATTCCACATAATCGGAGTCATCCAAATCAACACCTGCAAAATAATATTTACAACCTGACGCATATCCTGGAAAAATACGGTAATAGCTGAAGTAGCGTATATAATTCCAACAGATAACATCAACATGCAAAAGAAGTAGTATATCAACTGAAAGGTGTAAACCCCCGGATATAAATGATAAAAGCAGCAAAACAAAAGTGTAAATCCCACAAAAAACAGGTGTACAAACATGCTTGAGATTTCTTTTATCATAGGCAAAACACTTACTTTGAATACCACTTTTTTCACAAGATAATTGTAGTCCATCAAAGCTGATGTTCCGGCGCTAATTACCTCTGAGAAGAAAAACCATGGCACCAAACCACTCAACAGCCATACCACATAGGGATAACTGATTCCTTCTCTCATAATACTTGTTCCCACCGGCAACGCTTTGGTAAACACAAACCAATACACGAGAACTGTTACGATTGGTTGTACAAAAGCCCATATAATGCCTAAATAAGAACCGGCAAACTTTTGTTTAAAATCATTTCTTGCCAGTTTACCGATTAGTTTTCTATTTTCAATTATGCTCTTTGGAACATCCAGCCATCCGCCTTCTTTTTCACCGGCATCAATGACTGTAACCAATTCTTCTGACATATGTTCTACACTTAAGCCTTTCCGATTAAAGCCCTTCTGCAACTTCAATCAAATATTTTCCGTACTCAGTTTTCATAAGAGGTTCTGCCAATTTCTTCAACTGTTTTTCATCAATAAAACCTCTTTTATATGCAATTTCCTCAATGCAGGAAATATAAAGTCCCTGTCGTTTTTGGAAAGTAGATACAAAGTTTGCAGCTGCAAGAAGCATGTCGTGATTTCCCGTATCCAACCAGGCAAATCCACGTCCTAATGTTTCTACATGCAAATTGCCTTTTTCGAAATAAGCATTGTTTACCGCTGTAATTTCAAGGTCTCCTCTGGCAGATGGTTTGATTGATTTTGCAATTCGAACAACATCATTGTCATAGAAATACAATCCCGGAACCGCATAGTTAGACTTGGGTTTTTCCGGTTTTTCTTCGATTGAAATGGCTGTTCCATCTTCATCAAATTCAACTACTCCATACTCTCTGGGATCTCTTACATAATATCCAAAGATTGTTGCACCGTCGTTATTTTCCGTTCTCTCTGCCGTCTGACGAAGAACTTTTGAAAAGCTCTGTCCATAGAAAATATTGTCCCCCAAAACCAGTGCTACCGCATCATCTCCAATGAATTCTTCGCCAATAATAAATGCTTCTGCCAATCCATTAGGAGCCTCCTGAACAGCATATTGAATATCCATTCCTAACTGACTTCCATCTCCTAACAGCTCTTCAAATACTGGTAAATCTCTAGGTGTAGAAATAATAAGCACTTCTCTAATACCTGCTAACATTAAGGTTGATAATGGATAATAGATCATAGGCTTATCATAAATTGGCATAATCTGCTTTGAAATCGCTTTTGTCAATGGGTAGAGTCTTGTTCCACTTCCACCTGCTAAAATAATTCCCTTCATCTCTAATCCTCCGTTCTTTTTAATGAGTATAAATGTAATTCAAATAGTTGTTTATGCTTTTTAGCAATAACACTAAGTATCAATCCACATACATATAAAAGCATTCCTATAATAAAGCTCATGCATGAAACAAACAATGTTGGGAATCTAAGCACTAATCCCGTAGCTAAGTATTCCGAGAACACTGGCAAAAACAATACCAATCCGATTACTATAAAAATCAGACTCAAAATAGTAAAGAAAAATAACGGTTTATAATCTCTGCATAAAGAAGCAATGGTCTTTAATACCTTAAATCCATCACTAAAGGTATTTAACTTTGATTCACTTCCTTCTGGTCGATCCCTGTAAGTTACAGGAATTTCTTTCAAATAAAAGTTTTTATCCAAGGCATGAATGGTCATTTCTGTTTCAATTTCAAATCCCTTTGAAAGCACAGGGAAGGATTTTACAAATGTGTAACTAAATGCACGATAACCAGTCATAATATCCTTGACTTCGCTCTTAAACAGACCATTTATCAATTTACGAACCAAAACATTTCCAAAATTATGAAATGGACGTTTGTTCTCAGTAAAGTAGGTGGAGGATAATCGGTCCCCAATCACCATATCTACCCCGTCATTTAAGACGTAGTCGCACATTTCTCTTGCATTTTCTGCCGGATAAGTATCATCACCGTCAATCATCAGATAACAATCCGCATCAATCTGCTGAAACATACTACGAATAACATTTCCTTTGCCCTGACGACGTTCATAACGAACAATAGCACCTGCCTTTCTTGCAATCTCATCTGTGCCATCTGAAGAATTGTTATCATAAACATAAATATCTGCTTCCGGCAAAGCTTTTTGATAATCCTTTACTACCTTTTCAATGGTAACGCTTTCGTTATAGCATGGAATCAGTACCGCTATTTTACTCATTATTTTTCTCCTAAATTCTTTCATTCTATTTATAAATTTCTTAATACAAAAGACAACTTATGCCTGACTTTGTAGTTTTGGCTGATAATCCTTTTGCGTTAACAATATCCAACCTAAAATTTCAAAAATTGCTAATATTCCCACAGCTGCCACTGTGTACATACGCATTGCCACTATATTATTTGATATAAAATACGCAAACCAGAAAACTGCCACACTATATACGTAAGATACTAATAAAGATCCAATTGCAACCAACCATACAAAGAAATACAACTGATTCGTATGGAACTTTCCTGTTTTCTTCTTTCCCCGAATAAGGAAAATTAAATATTTTAATATTCTAAGGATTGCACCAAAGAATAAAATTGGCATAACCACTTTAAATACTGCAACGATGCCCTCTGCAATTTTTATAGCTATATCAACTTCTAGTTTTCTGTATTTATATCCTCTTTCTATGCTGGTTCCTGTTAAATTCATATT
>JAIKXK010000395.1 GCA_024684155.1 Lachnospiraceae bacterium
ATTAACTCATCTTCTCCTTTTCTTTTATTCTCTGTGTAAGTCCGCTATAGCGAACGCTTTGCTTTGTATTGTGGATCATATCAATAAACACCTGGGGTTGTCCAACCATTACCACACATTTTTGTGCTCTTGTAATGGCGGTGTAAATCAAGTTTCGATTCATTAAAAGTTCCGGTCCTCTCATCAACGGAATGACGACTGCCGGATACTCACTACCCTGAGATTTATGAATGGTAATGGCATAGGCTAATTCAAGTTCCTCCTGGTTTTTAAACGGATATTCCACAATTCGTCCATCTTCAAATTCCACTGTCATAAAACTGGCAAACTCATTGATATCCTTTAAAATTCCTACATCTCCATTAAAGACACCTGTCCCGGAATTTATGGTAAGGCCATACTTTCCTACCTGCTTCCACTCTAACTGGTAGTTATTTTTCATCTGCATTACCTTATCCCCAACACGAAGAAGCTTTCCTTCCCCAAATACATATTCCTTTTTTGATTTATGTTTTGGATTCAAATAGTTTTGCAGTTCTTTGTTTAAATGTTCTACTCCCACATTTCCTTTTTTCATAGGAGTTAACACCTGCACTTCAAAAGGTTTTGCATTGACGTATCGTGGCATATTTTCCGCCACAAGTTTTTCCGTAATAGTAATAATATGTCCTGCCTCATGGCGCTCCATTAAAAAGAAATCCTTACTATCATTGTCAATTTTCGGAATGATTCCCTCCTGAATCTGATGAGCAGATAAAACAATATCACTGGTATCTTCCTGGCGAAAGATTTTTTGTAAACATACGGTGCGAAACATATGAGATTCAATAATATCAGAAAGTACATTTCCCGGACCCACACTAGGGAGCTGATTGGTATCTCCAACTAAAATCAGTCTTGTGCCCTCTGGAATCGCCCGTAGCAAAGAATGCATCAGACTAATATCTACCATGGACATTTCATCGATAATCACCACATCTGTCTCTAGGGGGTTATCCTCATTTCGATCAAACATACCACGACGGGGTTTACGCACATCTTCCTCTTCAGTATTTCCGCTTACTTCCAACAATCGATGAATGGTTTTTGCTTCTCGTTTGGTAGCCTCTGACATACGCTTTGATGCTCTTCCTGTAGGAGCCGCCAAGGAAACTTCCATTCCACTTTTTTCAAAGTATCGAATAATTCCTTTGATGGTAGTGGTCTTTCCAGTACCAGGACCACCTGTTAATACAAATACACCTCTTGTTGCTGCCTGTAAAATTGCCTCTCTTTGCACCTCATCAAAGTCCATATTTTCTTCCCGTTCAATTTCAGAAATGGTAGTTTCAATAACAGAAGGGCTTTCATCAAATCGTTGATCTAAGGCGTACAGCAATCCAGCTGTGTTTTCCTCTAATCGGTAGTACACATGAGTGTAAACGCAGTTTTCCACTTGAATCAACTTTCCATCCACCACCATGGCATTGATATTTCTTTTGATATCTTCTACCCCAACTCCAAGTACAATTTGGCTTTCTCTTATAAGTTCTTCCAAAGGTAAATAGGTATGTCCATTGATAGCTGCATTTCCAAGGGCATAAAAAATTCCACTTTGAATTCGAAACTCACTATCTAAAGCTACACCTAATTGAGATGCAATATCATCTGCAGTCTTAAATCCAAGATGAGAAATATCCTCCACCAACTTATAGGGATTATTCCGAATCACATCATACATTTTAGGTCCATATTCATTGTAAATCCGCATGGAAAGGGTGGTTCCAAGTCCAAGTTCTGCCAAATAAAGCATGGCATCCCGCACATCTTTTTTCTCTACTACCTGATCTGAGATTTTCATGGCCATCTTTTCACTGATGCCCTTTACTTCTGCTAGTCTCTCAGGTTCTTCTTCCATTATGCGAAAGGTATCCTCTTTAAAGGTTTTTACGATTCGCTTTGCCAAAGCCGGGCCCACTCCCTTAATAGCACCCATGGAAAGATACCTTTGAATAGCCGCCGTTCCCTTTGGTACAATTACCTCAAAGCGCTTCATCTGAAACTGCCGGCCATAACTTGGATGTGTGACAAACTCACCTTCCATTTTTATATTTTCACCCTCTGATATAGTAGGGAAGACACCAGTACAGGAAATTTCTGGTTCTTCTTCTAACTCCTCATCTTCTACTAACCCATCAGGGATTAAACTAAACACTGTATATCCATTTTCATTTCTTCGATAAATAATGGTATCTACAAATCCAATTAATTCTGCCATGAATTTTCCTCCGACCATTATTATACCAAAAAATATAGAAATAAAAATAAACTAAGGGTAGACTTCGGCGAATCCGAATGTCTACCCTATATGAGTACATTACGCTAATTATAAAGTTGAATCTGTTGTTTCATCTTCTGTTGTACTATCTGAAGATGAACTATCGGA
>JAIKXK010000409.1 GCA_024684155.1 Lachnospiraceae bacterium
CCTTGCTCATCATCTTCTTTCTCCAAAGCATCATATAGAAAAAACTTACTATGCAGAGGTTTCTGGAATTATGACAGAAGAGGATGTTATGGCTTTTTCCTCTGGTATGGAAATTGATGGAGGTGATATTTGCCTCCCTGCCAAGTTGAATGTTCTGTCAACAATAAAGGATACTCCGGATAATCGAGGATTATCAAAAATTGAGATCACCATTTGCGAAGGGAAATATCATCAGATTAAGCGCATGTGCCTGTGTCGCGGTCATGAGGTTTTATTCCTAAAACGCCTATCTATGGGACCTTTAAAATTAGACAAAGACCTGGCGCCAGGATTATATCGTCCTTTAACTTCCGAAGAAATCCAATGCTTGTTAGAATGTTAATCTTCCTTTTATCAAATTAGTATAAATCGTTTCTTTCCTACAATTCAAAAAGAGCACTGCCATAAGATAACTCTTATATCACAGTGCTCTTTTTATCTACGATTTTTGATTAGTGCTTTGGAACAAGTTTTTCCATTCCACCCATATAAGGCTGTAATGCCTTAGGTACATTTACAGAACCATCCGCATTTAAGTTGTTCTCTAAGAAAGCAATCAGCATTCTAGGAGGTGCAACTACTGTATTGTTTAAGGTATGAGCGAAGTATTTATTCTTGTCCTTATCTTTTACTTTAATACCAAGACGTCTTGCCTGAGCATCTCCAAGATTTGAACATGATCCAACTTCAAAGTATTTCTGCTGTCTTGGACTCCAAGCCTCAACATCACAACTCTTAACCTTAAGATCTGCCAGGTCTCCTGAGCAGCACTCTAAGGTGCGTACAGGAATATCTAAGGAGCGGAATAAATCAACTGTATTCTGCCAAAGCTTGTCATACCAAACCTTTGAATCTTCCGGCTTACATACAACAATCATTTCCTGCTTTTCAAACTGGTGAATTCTGTATACTCCACGTTCTTCTATGCCATGTGCACCTTTTTCCTTACGGAAGCAAGGTGAATAAGATGTTAAGGTATAAGGAAGATTTTCTTCGTCATTTAAAGTATCAATAAACTTACCAATCATAGAATGTTCTGAAGTACCAATCAAGTATAAATCCTCTCCCTCAATCTTGTACATCATAGCATCCATTTCATCAAAGGACATAACGCCGGTAACTACATTAGAACGAATCATAAATGGAGGTACGCAGTAGGTAAAGCCTCTATCAATCATAAAATCTCTTGCATAAGAGATAACTGCGGAATGAAGTCTGGCAATATCTCCCATTAAATAGTAAAATCCGTTTCCCGCAACCTTTCCAGCGGCATCTAAATCAATACCGTCAAAACGCTCCATAATGTCTGTATGATAAGGAACTTCAAAATCAGGAGTTACTGGTTCTCCATATTTTTCAATCTCCACATTACAAGAGTCATCTTTTCCAATTGGTACAGAAGGATCAATAATATTAGGAATTACCATCATGCGCTTTTTGATTTCTTCATTCAACTCACTCTGGCGTGCTTCTAATTCTGCAAGACGATCTGCGTTTGCAGTAACCTGTGCTTTCACAGCCTCAGCTTCTTCCTTTTTGCCTTCCTTCATAAGCATACCAATCTGCTTGGAAAGGGTGTTTCTCTTTGCACGAAGGTCATCACCTTCCTGCTGTACTGCACGAACTTCCTGGTCTAATTCAATTACCTCGTCCACCATAGGTAACTTATGATCCTGGAATTTCTTTTTAATGTTTTCTTTTACAACATCCGGATTTTCTCTTAAAAATTTAATATCTAACATGAAAATCTCCTCACTTTACTTTATTAAAAGTAGATTAAAATTCTCCCTTAAGAGGGTATTTTGCAGTTAAAGAAGCTACAATTGCTCTAGCCTTTTCAACTCCTGCTTCCTGTTCTTTTACAACAGTAGCAATTGCTTCTGCAACCTGATCAAAGTCCTGGGTGTTTAATCCTCGACTTGTTGCTGCAGGTGTTCCAAGACGAATTCCTGAAGTAACAAATGGTGACTTAGGATCATTTGGAACCGTATTTTTATTTGCTGTAATATGAGCCTGATCTAACAATGCTTCGATTGCTTTTCCTGTAAGTTCATATGGAACTAAATCCACAAGCATTAAATGGTTATCTGTACCACCGGATACAATCTTAATATCACGGTTCATAAGACCATTTGCAAGAGCCTGTGCATTATCTACAATATTCTTTGCATAGGTCTTAAATTCAGGAGAAAGAGCTTCCTTAAAGCATACAGCTTTTGCAGCAATTACATGCATCAAAGGGCCACCCTGGATTCCTGGAAATACAGCCTTATTAAAGTTGTATTTTTCATTTGCCTCATTGGTAGCTAAGATAAGTCCACCACGAGGTCCACGTAATGTTTTATGTGTTGTAGTTGTAACAATATCGGCATAAGGAACAGGAGACATATGATATCCTGTTGCTACAAGACCAGCGATATGAGCCATATCTACCATAAGAACAGCTCCTACCATATCAGCAATTTCTCTAAACTTCTTAAAATCAATTGCTCTTGCATAAGCACTTGCTCCTGCAATAATCATTTTAGGCTTGCACTCTTTTGCAATACGCTCTACTTCATCATAATCAATAAATCCTTCATCATTTACACCGTAAGGCACAATGTTGAAGTACTTGCCTGAGAAGTTTACAGGACTTCCATGAGTTAAATGTCCGCCGTGGTCAAGGCTCATACCCATAATGGTATCTCCAGGTTCACAAACAGCAAACTGTACTGCCATATTTGCTTGTGCTCCAGAGTGAGGCTGAACATTGGCATATTCAGCTCCAAATAACTCTTTTGCACGTTCTCTGGCTAATTCTTCTGCCACGTCTACAACTTCGCATCCGCCATAGTAACGCTTTCCCGGATATCCTTCTGCATACTTATTCGTAAGTACACTTCCCATAGCAGACATCACTGCAGGACTTACCCAGTTTTCAGAAGCGATAAGTTCAATATGTTCACTCTGACGAGCAAACTCATCACAAATTACCTTTGCGATTTCAGGGTCAACATTTTTAATATCATCAATACTGTACATCTTTTTTCTCCTTTTTCCTTTAAAGTTAAATGTAAATTATACAATCAAGCCTTCGTTTTCTTTGGTTGCCTTTTCAGCCTTCTTTTTTGGCTTTTTCTTCTTTGTTTCATCCATCTTTGCTGCTTTAGAATTTGCTCTCATTAAGAACCAAAGCTCTGTTGCTAAGCAAATAGATGAATACGTACCTGTGATTACACCAACCAATAATGGAAGTGCGAATTCACGGATACTTGAAGTACCTAAAATAAGAAGCATAAGTACCATGATTGCTGTAGTAAGCGATGTGGTAATTGATCTTGATAAGGTCTGTGAAATACTCTCATTAGCAATACGTACCAAAGACTCTTTGTCTTTTCTTGGTGCATTGAATAAGTTTTCACGGATTCTATCAAAGATAACAATGGTATCGTTAACGGAATAACCAATAACTGTAAGCATACATGCGATAAATGGACTGCCTACTGAAATTCTAACCACTGCATATAGGGAAAGAACAATTAAAACATCATGGATTAACGCAATTACTGCGGAACCACCAAATCGTAAGTCCTTAAATCTAAACCAGATATACAATAGGATTAAAAGTGCTGCAACAAGTACGGCAATCAGTGACTGGCGTCTCATTTCTCCACCGATAGTAGAAGAAATATTCTCTGATGAAATAGAATCCTCTGTTACACCAAAGTTTTCTTCAAACATAGTATTTAGTGCTTCACGTTCTTCCAAATCAAGAGTACGTGTCTTAAAGATAACTCCGTTTCCGTCATCTACCTTCTGAGTCTGAATATCGTTGTCTCCAGTAACCTCAGCTACTAAAGGAACGATTTCTGAATCAATTTCTGCAATAGAGTACTCTTCTGCAAATGTAACTGTTGTAGAAGTTCCTCCTAAAAATTCCAAGCTGTAGTTTAGGGCATATCCATTTACACTATGGATTAACATGCTTCCAATACCTACTAAGATAATTGCTGCTGAAAGAACAAAGAATACAACCTTTTTCTTCATAAAGTCAAAAACCTTAACCTGTTTTGCTTTTCCGTAGAACTTCTCATTGCGAAGTCCAATTGCATAGAAGCTGTTTAAAATCCATCTTGTAATTACAAGAGCGGTAAACATTGATAAAATTACACCGATTGCTAAGGTAATAGCAAATCCCTTTACAGTACCAGAACCTAAAACTCCAAGTACTGCTGCTACAATTAAAGTAGTAATATTTCCATCTAAGATAGCAGATAAGGCTTTCTTAAATCCGGTATCAATTGCTGATTTTACTTCCTTACCAGTGGCAATTTCTTCACGGATACGAGCGAAGATAATAACGTTTGCATCCACGGCCATACCAATAGAAAGGATAATACCTGCAATACCTGGAAGAGTTAAGGTAATATCATACAGGTAAAGGATTGCAAGCATAATGGTTGTATAAATACCAAGAGCTAGTGCTGCAGACAAGCCAGGAAGTAAGTACAATGCAATCATAAGAATCATAACGATTACAAGACCAATCAAACCTGCCTTGAAGGATGTTGCCAATGCATCACTACCTAAGGTAGCACCAACGACTCTTGACTCTAATTCTGTTAAGGTTACGTTTAATCCACCGATACGGATGTAAGAAGCTAAGTTTTCAGCTTCTTCATAAGATGACATACCATTGATGACACAGTTACCATCTGTAATAGCTGCCTGTACAGTAGGTACAGATACAAAAGCTTCATCATAGTAAATACCAATGGATTCCCCAGCTGCATAAGCTTCTGTAGTCGCAGTAGCAAAAGCTTCTGTTCCTTCCTCATTTAATGAGATAGAAACTACTGGATCCTGAGAACCTGTTGTAGAATCTGTTTCATACTGAGCAGATGCACTATCTACTTCAGAGCCGGTTAAGACAATATCTCCTGATTCCTGCAACTCTTCAATTGTATAATTCAACTGATAAGCACCTGTGGTGCTGTCATATGAATAGTTTTCTTCACCTGCATCATTGGTTTGACGGATAAAGTACAAATTACCAGGAGATCCTAATTCTTCCAAAAGAGCATTTGCATCTTTTACACCAGGAACTTCTACTGTAATTCTGTCGTCACCAACAATATATACAGAGCCTTCTGTTGTTGAGTTTTCACCTAAATCTGAATCAACACGCTGTTGTAACTTATAACGTGTATCCTCTAAATCTTCTGCAGTAAAATCACCTTCTGCCTGATAAGTGACACTAACACCGCCGGCCAAATCAAGACCAAGCTTTAGGCTGTTTTCACTACCTTCGCCAGTGGCTGTTACAATAGTTGTGGCATAGTATCCAAGACCGGCAATTAAACCGACTACAAGGATCAAACTTAAAAACCCTTGCCACTTTTTCATACGTTTCATTTCCTCTTTTTCTCCTATCCTTTTATTCTTCGGCGCTTGCTTCTGCTGCCTTAATCATAATGGCACATTCCACACGCTTTCTTTGAAGAGCACAGCCAACATCATAACAGCCACGTATGTCGCCTTCAAAGTGATATGCATTTGCTGCACATCCACCACTGCAGTAGTACTTTGCAAAACAGCTTCTGCACTTTTCTCTCGAGTAAACATTGCAACCTTTGAACTCTGTTTGAAGTTCTGTATTTTCAATACCCTTCCAAACATCACCCATCTTAAATCCATCGTTTCCAACAAACTGATGGCAAGGATACAACTCGCCGGTTGGCGTTACCGCCATATATTCTGTACCTGATCCACAACCGCTTAAGCGTTTGTAAACACAAGGACCTCCTTCCAAATCAATCATAAAGTGGAAGAAGTTAAACTCCTTGTCGGTACCATGACGATTGACCATTTCCTTTGCCAATGCGTCATATTCTTCAAACAGCTTTGGTAGATCTTCTTCACGAAGTGCATAGTCTTCGTTTTCCGGTGCTACTACCGGCTCTACAGAAATCTGTTTAAATCCAAGATCCGCAAGATGTAAAACATCCTTTGAGAAATCCAAGTTGTTTCTGGTAAAGGTTCCTCTGGCATAATACTTGTCTTGTCCCCGACTATCAGCAAACTTTTGGAACTTTGGAGTAATAATATCGTAGCTTCCATCTCCTCTTTGGAACGGACGCATCAAATCGTGAATTTCTTTACGACCATCAATACTTAAAACAACATTTCCCATTTCCTTGTTACAAAATTCCATGACTTCGTCGTTTAAAAGCACACCATTGGTAGTTAAGGTAAATCGGAAGTTTTTGTCATATTCCTTTTCTAAGGAACGACCATACTTCACCAAATCCTTTACAACCTGCCAGTTTAAAAGTGGTTCTCCTCCAAAGAAATCCACCTCTAAATTTCTTCTGCTTCCTGAATTATTAACCAGAAAATCCAAGGCCTGTTTTCCAACTTCATAAGGCATAAGTTCTGCCTTCTTACCATGATAAAGACCTTCTTCTGCAAAACAATACTTGCAGGAAAGATTACAATCATGGGCAATATGTAAACAAAGGGCTTTTACTACGGTAGGACGTTTTGTGTAATCAATGACTCTGTCCTCATAAATATCTTTTGTAAAAAGCTCCTCGTTCTTTTCTAACTCTGCTACCTCATCATAAGCCTCAGAAATATCTTCGGCACTTACCCCCGAATTGGCAGCTGACAATTTCGCTACAATCTCCTCTTTTGATAAGGATTCATAGTCCGCAATAATGTCATAGGTAATCTCATCCACTACGTGAATGGCTCCACTATTTACGTCTAATACTATATTGAATCCATTGTTTTTATACTGATGTATCAAAGCAATAAATTCCTTTCTAAAAACTCTTAAATAAACGCACAAACGACCGAGCCCAATAAAGCTCGGTCTTTCTATGTACTATAAAATTTTAAACCAAATTATCGATTGTTTTCACAGCTCTGGTTTCCTACTGTACAGCTTGTCTTGCATGCAGACTGGCAAGATGTCTGGCATTCACCACATCCACCTTTTTTAACTGTATTCTGTAATCTCTTTGTGTTTAATGTCTTAATATGTTTCATAAGATTATCCTCCTAACTTTTACTTATACAATGCTGAAATTATACCATAAATACTAGGGAATAGAAAGTATTTTTTATCCAACAAAATGATTTACAACCTCTACTAATTTATCCTCTTTTATGGGTTTTGCTATATAGCCATCAAATCCCAGCTCTATGTACTTTGCTTCATCCCCTCCGGAGGAGTTCGCTGTCATTACTATAAATGGTGTGTCTTTATTTACTCCAGAAGATGCTCTCCTAACTCTAGTCAGAATGGCCGAACCATTTAACCGCGGCATTAAATCATCTAAAAAAATAAGATCAAACCGCTCTTTTTTTATTAACTCAAAGGCTTTTACACTGTCCTGTTCCAAAACAATTTGGGCACCAGAAGTAACTAAAAATGCATTCGCCACTTTTAAATTCATTTCATTATCATCTACTACCAAGAAACGTTTTCCTGCTACAGACTCTATGGTTCGAGTAAGAGGATTATACTCTCCCACTTCTTTTCGGTATTCCAAGATACTTTGGTCAGATAATACTCTTTGTGTAATCTCTACCGTAAAAATAGAACCAATATCATATTGAGAAACCACACTAATTCTTCCACCCATAAGCGTAAGTATTTTTTTCGATAAAGAAAGTCCAAGACCGGTACCTTCTATACTTCGATTTCTCTCCAAATCCACTCTATGGAAATTTTGGAACAAATGCTCTAAATCATCTGGTTTAATCCCAACTCCTGTATCTTCCACCTTGCCAACTAAATGAACATATTCTCCTTCACGTTCTCCTTTCACATCAAAAATAATTCGTCCTCGAGGAGTATATTTCACCGCATTGTCTAACAAATTATGAAACACCTGCTTCAAGTGACTCTTGTCCCCCTCTAATAAGTCTGGTAAGGACTCATCTAAAGCCACCTCGAAGTCTAAACGTTTTTCTTTCGCCGCCACCTGAGTTTCCAACGTAAGTTCATCAATCAATTCCGAAAAATGATACTTTGATTCCTGGATTTCCAGTTTTCCTGCTTCCATCTTTGAAATATCTAATACATCATTAATAATAGTTAAAAGAATTTCCCCAGAGGTTTTCATATCCTTTGCGTAAGCCAGGGTTTTTTCCTCCTTGGATTCCTTTAAAATCATTTCATTGATTCCTAGTATGGCATTCATTGGTGTTCTTATCTCATGAGACATACTTGCTATAAATACACTCTTTGCATAATTCGCAGAGTTCGCTGTTTCTCTGGCATCTTCCAATTCACTTCTTGTAGATACCAAATTTAAATAATCGCTGGTTTCTAAAGCAAGATATAAAATAAACAATCCATAGGAAGCAAATAGCGCTGTAATCTTAAGTTGTCCGTTCAACAGAATCTGAATCAAGGATCCTGCAAATACCATCAAAATAGAACTGATTAAGGCAACTTTTTCTCTCATAATAAAGTGGTGAAAATTAAAGATATAAAGATACATAGCATATACGCCAAACATCATAGCCGGCAAATAACCTGCCACAAGATACAATGGTCCCTTGATATAGCCAGCATCCTCTCCTAAATATTCAAACACCCAATGGGTTACTGGATTTGTAGCAACCGCGAAGGTAGAAAACAGTAGAATAGCAATGTTTAGCTGCCTCATCCACCTTTTGTGTTTATAATCTGTATAGTGTTCTAAGTAAAATACAAAGGCCAGTAAGGTTACATGTCCAAAGGTAAACTGGGATCCGTCTACCAAAGTTTTAAATGCCTCCCACATAGGACCATCTAAATCACTGCGCAACAGTACCGGGTTAATGATTTCCACTAAATTCCATCCTAATCCTGCGTAGGCCATCATTCGAAAGCTTCTGGTAGTTTCCTTACCCTTTTCCCATGTCTTCATTCGCATGAAGATAATTATGATCAAGGTAAAAAAGACGGAGCTAATTTCATATGAAGTTTTCACGTTTTCATTTAATAAATCTAATAACATATCTCTCTCTTTTTCGCCTCTTTGGCCGTTTTTTCATATAACTCTAATAATTTCGGTGTTTTCACCTTCAGCTCTTCTATATCTTTTGAATCATGCTTTTTATCAAACACCTTTTTCCCTAAGGATTCCATGCTTTGTGCCATCTCCCCAAGCTCCTCTGCGCCTATGGTCTTGGCATTTGATTTTAAAGCATGAACATAAATAACAAATTCTTTCCAGTTTTCATTCTTTAAGGCATCATCAATATGGCTCATCTTATCCTCTGCTGTATCAGCAAAATTTCCTAAGACTTCTTTAAATAATTCTTCACTGGCTAAATTATCCATTGCCTTACTACTGTCGATTTGTCCCATGGCATCTGGCAAAAATTTCTTTAACACTTCCTTCAATCGCTGCATTTCTACTGGCTTACTGATGTAATCATCAAATCCCATTGCCAAATACTTTTCCCTGGAATCCGCCAGGGCATCTGCCGTTACCACAATAAATGGTGTATCGTAATTTAAATGGTTAGGATTTGTCTTCACTCCGTTTAACACAGCCTCACCATCCACCTTTGGCATAAAAGCATCTGTCAGCACGATATCAAACTTCTTTTTCTTAAGAAC
>JAIKXK010000084.1 GCA_024684155.1 Lachnospiraceae bacterium
AGATGAAATGCAGGATATTAATGAACTTCAATTTGAGATCATAAAATTACTGTTGCAGGAAGAACAAAATATTTTTGCTGTAGGAGATGATGATCAGTCTATTTATGAATTTCGAGGTTCGAAACCGGATATTATGTTAAATTTTCAAAAGGCGTTTAAAAATACTGCCATCGTGAAGCTAAACATTAATTATCGGAGTCTGCGTCAGATTATAACTGCAGCAAACTGCTTGATCAATAAAAATGTACATCGTTTTCAAAAAGACTGTAGGTGTTTTTTGAATCAATATGGAAGTATTCATTATTTACAATTTGAAAATGAAGCAAAACAGGCTCATTACATCATTCAAAAAGTAAAAGAAACAAAAAAGAAGATAGGTATACTCTTTCGAAATAAGCAGGATGCTTTGATTCTAAATCAAATGTTAGAGTGGCAACATATTCCATATTATTCCAAAGAACAAATTAATCAGTCTATGAGCTTTTCTGTAATAGAAGATTTGTTGGCATATTTTAAACTAGCATATAACCTCAATGAAGAAAAATGTCTTAGACAGTTATATAAAAAACCAAAAGGTAATCTTGAGGCATTGAAACATATTTCTTTTTTTGCTGGTGTTAATTTTATCAGAAAAGGGATTGGATATGACAGCTATTTATATAACACATATAAAGGAGAACCTTATCTTTATGAAAGTGCGATAGAACTATGTGAGTTCTTCCAAAAAGAAGTGGAGACTTTGCCAAAGAGTTTTTCTGTGAAGGATATGATAGCACATTTTGATGCATTTTGTATCCAAAATAAGTATAAAGTGAACTCTCAAGAAGAGTCTAATGTGCATTTGTATACCTTTCATGGCTCTAAGGGATTAGAATTTGATGAAGTGTTTTGCATTAATACGAACGAAGGCATAGTACCATCAGGTTACAATGAACTAGGGATAGAAGAAGAGCGAAGAATGTTTTATGTTGCTATTACAAGAGCAAAGTTTTCTCTTTATGTTTGCTGCATAAAAAATAGAGGGGGTAAAGAATACCAACCCTCCAGATTTATAAATGAAATGAAGTATTAAACTTCCTCTTGAATTTCGTCGAAGCGCTTGCCGACTTTTTCATATTCTTCATCAGAAGCAATATTGTCTAAATATGGCTCTCCGGTTTCTTCATCTTCAAAGTAACGGTAGATTAAAGCTTCTTCATCGTTTAAAGGTTCGCCGTTTTCGTCAACTGGCATTAAAACAATGTAGTCCATACCGTCGCAATCGAAGATGGTAAGAATTTCACAGTCTAATTCGCTGCCATCGTCCATATCAAGAGTTACCATAATATCGGTGTCGTTTTCGTCAACTGGGAAAATTTCTTCGTTTTTGCTCAATGATTTTACCTCCAAATTTTTTCTCATTATATTTCATTCCTTGTAAGAAAACAAGTTTATATAGCACGGGATAGGTAAAAATGGTATAATTTAGTCGATTGTGGCTGAAAAGAGGAAATTTATGGCAGTTAAAGTAACAAAAGGAAATTTCAAAGAATATGGCGCAGTAAAAAAAGGCAATGAAGTTACCTTTACCTTTGTGGCACCGAAATTAAAAGAAGCATATATCCTTCTTTATGATAAGGAGACATATAAATTAAAACATAAAGTTTCTATTCCTTGTGAATATCGAATTGGAAAAGTATTTTCTGTTACCATATCTGGTTATAAATGGAGTCGTCTTTGCTATTTATTACAGTGTGAAGATGAGATCTTTTTGGATACTTATGCAAAAAGTATAGTAGGCCGTGAAAAATGGATGGATGAAGATCGTTATACAAAGAAGTACAAAGTCTATGGTGGCTTTGTAGAAGAAGAATATGATTGGCAGACAGACAAACGACGCTATATTCCATCGCAAGAGATGATTCTCTATAAACTTCATATGCGTGGATTTACCATGCATCATAAAAGAAAAGCCAGTGAAAAAGGAAATTATAAAGGTATTATTTCTTTACTTCCTGAACTTTCGGATTTAGGTGTCACTTCATTGGAATTTTTACCTTTATATGAATTTGAAGAAGTAAGATTTAAATCTCATCAGGTGGTTTCCTCAAATAAAAAAACAGAGTGGGAAGTGGAACCTCCCTTTGGTACTAATTACTGGGGATATGGAGAGGGCAATTATTTTGCTCCAAAAGCCTCTTATTTTGGAGGAAAAGACAGTTCTATTCATATGAAAGAAATGGTAGATGCAATCCATCAAAACCATATGGAAGTTATTATGGAAATTTCCTTTGGAGAATCTGCTTCGGCAGATCTTATTATGGATGTTTTGACCTTTTGGATGGAAGAGTACCATATAGATGGATTTCATTTATTAGGTGCAGCATTACCTATGGAGAGAATCGCTGCAAACCCATATTTATCAGATACAAAAATCTTTTATGATTGTTTTTCAAAAGAACTTTTATACAGTGAGGATGATGCAAAGCATCTTTTTGTTTACAACGATGATTTTTATTATCCCCTTCGCCGTTTGCAACATCATATGGATGGAAGTATTTCAGACTTTGCGGACCAATTGCGTCGTCAGGGAGAGCATTTTGGCTTTGTCAATTATGCAGCTTCTAATACTGGTTTTTGTCTTTTTGATGTATACAGTTATGGAGAAAAACATAATTTAGATAACGGAGAAGAGAATACAGATGGAAGTAATTACAACTGTAGTCATAACCATGGAGTCGAAGGCCCTACAAGAAAAACAAATATTAATAAAATCCGACAGATGAATGCCAGAACAGCGCTTACCACAGCTCTTTTATCCCAGGGAATTCCCATGATTCTATATGGAGATGAGGTAAACAACTCGAACTTTGGAAATAACAATCCATATTGTCAGGATAATGAAGTTGGGTGGGCAGTATTTAGTACAAAAAAATCTGCCATGGAATTTCGAGAATATATAAAGCAAATGATTGCATTTCGTAAGGAACATGAAGTACTATGTTTACCAAATCCAATGCAAATGAATGATTATAAACATACAGGAATGCCTGATTTATCTTATCATGGAAAAGAACCATGGATGATGGGAATTGGTGCAGAAAAAAAGGCCATAGGAATTCTTTATAACGGTGCATATTCTCCATCAAAGAATAAAGAAGATGTTTTAGTTTTATATAATTTTTATTATGATGAAGAGGTATTTGCGGCGCCAAAACTTCCTGGAAATAAGAAATGGTTTTTTGTTACCAATACTGGACAAAAAGTCTTTGAACCG
>JAIKXK010000115.1 GCA_024684155.1 Lachnospiraceae bacterium
ATATTTTAGAGCCGGGATTCTATATTTCAAGAATCGATGGTGATATTACTACTTATGATATTCGTACTAGAAAACCAAATGCAGGAGATTATATGTCAAATCTTACCATGCATTCAGTAGAGCATATGGTTGCTACTTATATGCGAAACTCAGAAATTAAAGATGATGTAATCTACTTTGGACCTATGGGATGCCAGACGGGATTTTATCTTTTGATTCGTAACCAGGATCCAATCAAGGTATTTGAAGTATATAAAAAAGTTTTAAAGCAAATTATTGACCATGAAGGTGATGTCTTTGGAAAGTCTGCAATCGAATGCGGAAACTTTGAAAATCTCGATATCAATGAGGCAAAGAAGGAAGCTGCAAAAGATTTACAGATTTTAAATAACTTTACCAATATGGAGTTTACTTATCCGGAATAAGAAAGATTTATTTGGATTAGTAGAAATGGAATTTGGAAAATAATATGGAGTTTACTTATTCGGAATAAGTAGGGCTTATTTGGATTAGTAGAAATGATATCTAGAAAATAATAGGAGAAAAACTTTTTGTATTGGTGGGGTAAATAATACGAAAAGAGGATATTAAAATGTTTGGAATTATCGGAGCAATGCAGGTTGAAATCGAAGGCTTGAAAAAGTCTATGACAGATATGTCTGAGGAAGAGATTTCAGGAGTTACTTTTACAAAGGGAAAATTGTCAGGACAGGATGTTGTAGTTGCTGTATGTGGTGTTGGTAAAGTGTTTGCCGCTATTTGCACAGAAGCTATGATTTTGCATTTTCATGTAGATCATGTCATTAACATTGGTGTTGCAGGATCTGTCACAGATAAGCTTAAGGTATTAGATGTTGCTGTAGCCGAATCTGTGGTACAGCATGATATGAATACCACTGCTATTGGAGATCCTTTGGGACTTATTTCCGGTATCAATAAAATCAATTTAAAAGCTGATGCAAATCTTAACAAAGCTATCTGCGATACCATGAATGAATTAAATGTTCATCATGAAGTAGGAACACTAGCTTCTGGAGATTTGTTTGTAGATTCACCAGAACAAAGAGAAAAAATCCACGAGCGTTTCGATGCTTTGGCTGCAGATATGGAAGGTGCTAGTATCGGACAGGTATGCTATGTAAATAAAGTACCTTTCTCCATTATCCGCTCCATCTCTGATGCAGAAGGTAGCGCAATGGACTTCTCTGAATTCTGCGAAAAGGCAGCAGAGATTTCTATCAAGGTAGTAATCGGAGCATTGCAGAGAGCGTAAGATTTAGTAATGATATTAGCTTGGAAATGAAAATGGTTCAGAAGGAATTATCCTTTTGAACCATTTTTTTAATAGGATTATGAGAACTTCGAATTATTTTAAAAGATAATCGAAGTTTTTTGAAAATACTATAAAGGATAGTGTCCTTTATAGAATCAGCATTCGCACTGCCCAAATAATAGTTAGGTGCACAGGGTAGAATAAATAGAAAAACCACTTGTTGATGTTTCGCCCCTTTTTTCCATGATAAAAATATAGAAGTGGAATCACTAATATGGCAGGAAGCTCGGAAGGAACTAAAAGAATAAGTACTGCAACAGTTGCTCCCATCATAACAAAGTAAGGAGCTTTAAATTTCTTTGCCAAATAGCAGGCAAAGATGGCCAAAGTTCCTACACTGTTATAGTCGGTCTCTAGAGTTTCGGCTGCCACGCATATTCCCACAACGACCACAATGAGTCCAATTATTTTCAAAGAAAAGTACCCACTATAAAGTCGGCCTTCTTCATTCGCCTTGGCGATTTTTTTGTCACAGAAATTCATAATGGTCTCAACCAGCCACATCATTAAAAAGCCAAGCGTTAATGTAAAGAAAACATTTTGAGATCGAAACTCCAAAAATGTAGTGGCGGATAATGTAGTAGGAATCTCTTTTTGATTAAATGCCAAATCAAAGGGAATTTCTGAGATAACAGAAAACAGAAGCATTCTTTGAAAATACTTTGCTCTGTTATGAGTATAGTAAAATCCTTCCACCATTAAAAAAATAAAAATCGGGAAGGCGAATCGCCCAATTTGTCGCATCAAAGAATATAAATTCCACAAGAAATCATAATTTGCCGCATCATAATGAAGGGCCAGGTATTGATCCAAAAACGCTGCGCCAATATGGTCAATCAACATGGTGATGATGGCAATCCACTTTAGTAGAGCACCAGTTACTTCAAATCTATTTTCGTTCATAAATTACCTTCCGTTAAAACACAGTATTACTTGAAATACCTTTTTATAGGATATTTTTGTGTGAGATATTCTTATATAAATAGGAATGATCTATCGTAATATCTTTTTCATATA
>JAIKXK010000359.1 GCA_024684155.1 Lachnospiraceae bacterium
TCTGAGGATGAGGAAGAAATAAAGCCTGAACCTGTAGCAGCTCCTGCTCCAAAGCAAAAAGAAAAAGAAGTGATTAACGAAACCATTTCTTATTCTAACCGTTTAAAAGCAGCTCCTGAATATCAGGAATTTCAGATAGATTATTCAAAAGCTCTCGTAGCTTTAGAAAATACTTTTATTGATATTATTGAACACAATGGTTCGAACTATAATCGTTCTAATTTATTAAAAGCCATGGAGCCTATGTATTTATCTAAAACCTCCCTTGATCTTTTGACCTATATTCATAATATGCAGGGAAACGATGATAGTGTATATGCCCATTCCATTAATGTGGCTTTAGTATGTCGCGCCATTGGAAAGTGGTTAAAATTCAACCGTGATGATTTAGATGATTTAACCTTAGCAGGACTCCTTCACGACATTGGAAAACTCAATGTTCCCACTGAAGTGCTGGAAAAAACAGGAAAACTAACCGACGAAGAGTTTGCTCTTATTAAAAAGCATCCTCTTGATGGTCGTAAAATGCTAAAGCAATGTCCAGACATTGATTCCAGATTTTTAAATGCAGCTTTGCAGCACCACGAACGGAGCGATGGTTCTGGTTATCCAAGAGGACTATGTGACGATGAAATCGATGACTTTGCCGCAATTGTTGCCATTGCCGATGTATATGACGCCATGACTGCTACAAGAGCCTATCGTTCTGCCCTTTCTCCTTTTGAAGTAATTGCAGCCTTTGAAAAAGATGGATTATCAAAATATCGTACACAGTATATTTTAACTTTCTTAGAACGTATGGCCTTCGCATATCAAAATTCTCTGGTAATGCTTTCGGATGGTCGTCGTGGAAGAGTAGTTTATTTAAATAGGAACAAATTATCCCGTCCTATTTTAGAACTTGCTGACAAGAGCATGTTAGATTTATCCAGAGAATCTGATATTAATATCATTTCTATTTTATAAGAATAATAAAAAGACGTTTCCACTAGGAAACGTCTTTTCTTAATTATAGTTAATTATGATACCTGTAAAATAAATTTCTGAACTTCTCTCTCACTATTTACAAGTTCGATATTTGCTCCAAGGCCTCGAAGCTTTCCATCAAAATCCTCGTATCCACGTAGGATATAATGAATATCATCTACCACAGTGACTCCCTCGTCTGCTGAAAGTCCAGCTACAACCAGGGCTGCACCTGCTCGTAAATCAGGAGCCGAAACTCTTGCGCCAGTGTACTTATCCACGCCAGTAATAATTGCAATATTACTTTCCACCTGAATCTGTCCACCCATGCGGGATAACTCATCTACATATTTAAAACGATTTTCAAAAATTGACTCTGTTACAGTAGAAGTTCCATGAGCTAAACCTAACACAACTGTCATTTGTGGTTGCATATCAGTTGGAAATCCCGGGTATGGAAGTGTTGTAACAGCTGTATGTGTAAGTTCTACATCTGTAGCTATCACACGTACCGCATCATCAAATTCCTGAATTACGCAGCCTGCATCAATTAGCTTTGCTGAAGTTGCTTCTAAATGCTTTGGAATTACATTCTTAATTAAAACATCTCCACGAGTTGCTGCAGCCGCACACATAAATGTACCAGCTTCAATCTGATCTGGAATAACAGAATACTCTGTACCATGAAGCCTTTCAACACCAACTACACGAATCACATCAGTACCAGCACCTCTAATATTAGCACCCATACTATTTAAGAAGTTTGCAACATCTACAACATGTGGTTCCTTTGCCGCATTTTCAATAATGGTCTTTCCTTCTGCAAGAGAAGCTGCCATCATAATATTAATAGTAGCGCCAACAGAAACCTTATCCATATAGATTTCATTTCCAACTAAGCGTTCCGCTTCTGCAGATACCAAACCATACTTTGTATCTACTGCTGCACCCAGTGCTCGAAATCCCTTTAAATGAAGATCAATCGGTCTTGCACCAATGGCACATCCACCGGGAAGGGCCACCTCAGCTTTTTTGTATTTTCCAAGTAAAGCTCCCAACAAATAATAGGAAGCTCTGATTTTTTTAATGTAGTCGTAATCCACACTTAAACTTCCAATGGTGGATCCGTTTACTTTTACTGTATGTTTATCTCTACGTTCTACTTTTGCACCAATATCTTCAATGGCACCTAGCATAACATTAACGTCATTTACATCTGGTAAATTCTCGATGACAACATCGTCATCAGTCATAATTGCAGCTGCAATAATTGCAAGAGCGGCATTCTTTGCTCCACCAATTTCCACGCTGCCCATTAAAGGCTTTCCACCTTTGATTACAAACTGTTCCATTTCGTACCTCTTTGTACTTCACACATATTCCGTAAGATTATAGCACAAAAAAATCCGGCAGTCCACACTGCCGGATTTCTTGTGAATATTTAAAATTATTTATCAATGGAATATGTAAATGTTTTCAAATCTGCTGTTAAAGCCACTCTATATTCATCTTTTATCCATTCTATATGTAGATTACTTCCCTCAGCGTCTACTGTAATTTCTGAATCCAGTGCAAATGCAGGATGAGTATTTCTTAGACGTAATAGTTCAATCTGATTCTTTACCACATCTAATTTTAGTTTTTCTTCCACATCAGAAAGCGACAGATTGGTTCGGTTGATTTCTTTATGACCACCTTCACCGGCACGACGTACAGCCTCATGATCATTTTCCCCAACAAATAAATCCAAATACCAGACCTGTGGTTTTCCCGGCATAAACATCTGAATTGCACGGGCAAGTTCCATTTTCTTATCATCTGCCCCCAGAGCAGAATAATAGGTGGCATTTACCTGATAGTAAACATTCTTTGCTCCATGTAAATCCTTTACATAACCACCCCTTGAAACAACAGTATCAATAAGACCTTGAATCTTTTCATCCGGCAAAATACCTTTTAAATCCAATAGTGGAATACCATCATGACATCCGAGCATATTTACAGTAGAAATCTTTTTTTCAATTAGTTCATTTGCCCAATCTCTTAAATGACTACCATCTCCACTTTCAAGAGCATCAATCATAAGTCCTGGCAAGAAAAAGTCATAAGTCATATAGCCTTTGTTTGCCACCTGTTCATATCTTTTCTCTCCATAAGAAGCATGAATTTCCGGCAAAAATTTCAATCCATATTTATCTGCAATTTTTGTAAGACGCTCTAAAATTTCCCAGGTATTTGGTTCATTAAAGAAGTTCTTTTGACCCACTTCTTTTGAAGCATAGGCAAAGGCATCCAGGCGAACAATACTTGCACCGTAGGAAGAAAGTTTACTTAAGGTTTCATCGTAAAATTCCCAAACCAAATCACTTTTAATATTTAAATCCATCTGGCCCAGGTATTTTTTCTCACCATGTTCTTCCCAGACTTTTTGATAGAAGGTATTCCAATAAGGTACTTTAGTACCATCCGAAAATTCCAATACTAAAATAGGAAGTCCGGCTTTTCTAAAAAACATGTCCTTGATTAATTCTTCATCCGGCTGGATATAGCCTTCTTCTGTCATGGTTCCATGACCTTCCCAAAAAGTATTCCAGTTAATAAAGAAATCTTTGTACTTGGAATCATTTCCATTTTTCAATAGATCCTGGAACTGAGGCGATAATACAGAAGCATGATTCAGAATAAAATCCAACTTCAAATCAATTCCCATATCCATAAGAGCATCTAAATCTTCTTTGGTTGCAAGGGATTCTTCTAAGTCATAATCCTGAACAGAAAAACCTCGATCCAAATCTGTGTGGAACATACTTGGTAAGATATAAAAAGACTGAAAGGCATCCTTTAATGTATCTTTTCTGAGAATAGATACAACATCTGATAATTTGCCGCCCATACTATCAGGATAGGCATTTAACATTGCTCCTTGATTCATTTTTCACCTCTTACATATCCATTACTTTTTTATATTCATCATAGCTCATAAGTTCCCCGCCTTTAGAAACAATAATCTTTGCTTTATGAGCCTGTGATTTTAACATTTCCTGTTCTAAGTGAAGCACCTTCATTACAAATGGGGAATCCACTGCACCATCTCTATTTCTGGCTTTTCTATGGGCTAAGGTTTCTTCCGGTGTAGAATTTAAAAGCACAGGAATATCAACTTCAGAAAGTAAATCACTGTTTCCATGGGTCCATTCAATAAATAAAATCTCTGTATCTGAGAAGTCTACATCGTCATACCAAAGTTCATCTTTTGTTCTTCCCATGCGTTTTAAAGAAATTTTTTCATCTCCATTTTTAAAACTCTTTAAAATTCCATTCACCTTTTCAAAATCAATTTCTGTCTGAGAACCAAGATAAGCCTTCAAAGCTTCCTCGCCACCTTCTTCATAGGTTTTTTGTCTCATTGCATCATTTTCACAAGGAATGCGATGAGGATAATTGTCCCCACTCATAACATAACTTTTCTTTCCCTCTTCTGTCATCATAAAAGAAAGCAACGATGCGATTTCTGATTTACCTACGCCGGAACCTCCACATACACAAACTACTATCTTCTTCTGTCCCTGTGCATTTAATTTCTCAACTTCCTTTTTTAATTCCGGAAGAATGAGTTTTGCTTTTTTTACATGATCCTCACCGATGCAAATTTTATCTCCAGGCATGTCCCCGTGGGGAATGTTTTCATACATATCTAACTGACTCATTGAATATCTCCTTTTCATTCAAAATCATTCATCTGAATTCATTTTATATCCCAAATTCCGCAAGAATCAATGTTTTTATGAGCTTGAGATGCAAAAAGAGCAAACTGCCCAAACCGGCAGTCTGCCCTTTTACAAATCTTCCAATGATATGTGGAACAATTTATTTTGTTCCACACTCTACGAAATATTTTCGAAATTTTCGAACTCTTACAAGGAAATAAAGGAGGCTAAATTTCCTCGATTCACTCCCATGACTCTATGCGAATAAAAAAGTTTAGGATGACATCTCGTACAATAATCCGTCACCTCAATATGTTCTTTTGGAATTTTTGCTTCCAAAAATACAAGTTTGCAAGCCTTCCATAAATCCAGCATATATTTTTCTTTGTCCCCGGGATGAAACAAAGAAGGCCGAAGTAACATTTCTTCTGCCACATCTTTCCCAAATGCAGACTTAAATTCTTCTGCCACATCACTACTTACTTCATAGCAATCCTTGCAGATTCCCGGCGCTATACAACATAAAATATCCTTCGTATCACAGGAAAAGCTTTCTTTCATTTTTTCAATGGTTACTTTTCCAATTTTTCCCACAGTACCTCTCCAGCCAGAATGAGCTGCAGCAATAACACGTTTTTTTGGATCAAAAAGCACCAAAGGAATGCAATCTGCGAAAAAAGTTACCAAGGGCAAATCTGGCACATTGGTAATTAATCCATCCACATCATCATAAGGAAGGGGTCGAAGAATTCCGTTGCCTGCATCCTTTTCCGTTACTACTCTGACATTTGTTGTATGAGTTTGCTTTGACAGACACATTCTCTCATAATTCATATTCAAAGCCTTTGCCATACGGCGATAATTTTCTTTTACATTTTCATCAGAATCCCCTCGATTGAAACCAAAATTTAAAGAGTCATATACTCCGGTACTCACCCCTCCAATTCGGGTAGAAAACCCATATTTCACATCTTCATTTTTTAATAAATCAAAGGTCAAATATTTGATCCCATTATTTTCTTCTAAATTCATCTTAATTATAGGGGCACTCCCTAGTCCTCTCTCATCATTGCCTTTATAGGATTTACACTTGCTGCCATAGATTTTAACATATTTAAATTTTCTTCCATGTATTCTTCTAAAGCAAATAGTTCATCCTTGGAAAAGCCTTCGCTTTTTAAAATAACGCACTTTGGAATTTCTCCCTCTGCATGTCGTTTCCCATCAGAAAACGTAACATAAGCTGTTTTTTCTCCATTTTTCATACAAATGGGTGATACCTGCATATTAAGGGGCGAATCCTCTTTTTTTACTATTTTATTTTCTGGTGGATTTTCATTTGGATCAAAGTTAAAGTTTTCCATATAATCACCTCTTCAACCTGTTTTTATCTATTATAAAGTAGTTCCTGCACGAATCTCTTTTACGGGAATTAGGTATTGCTCCTCCACCTCTTTTCCATTGATTCGATCTTCTAATACCTTAACAGAGGTTTTTGCCAGCTCATACATATCCTGTTCTATGGTAGTTAAATTTGGGCGAATCAGTTTTGTGATTTCACTTCCATCGTAGCCTACTACCTTAAAATCTCTCGGAATATTTTTCCCCATTTCTATAGCAATCTTTACTGCAAAATATGCCGATATATCATCCGAAAAAATTCCATCGATTTCTCTATGATTTCGCAGAAACGCCTCCATCTGCTCCTCTATATAGGTATAAGTAACCATGTCGGAATCTAATTCCACTATACTTACATCTACATGGTGATTCTTTAAAATCTTTGCACACTCTTCAATTCGAATATCTGCATATACTGGAATCTTATGATGAACAGTAAAAATTGCAACCTGATTGCAACGGTTTTCCAACAAAATTTTTGCAGCAATCTGTCCCCCTTCCTTATGGGCGGAGGATACCATTGGAATTTTTTCTCCCAGGAGTCTTTCCAAACTAACAACAGAAAGATTTTCTAATCTCTTGATTTCCTTCGCTGTCATATCAGCATTAATAATTAATCCACTTAAGGCTCCTTCTTCTGCCAGCTCAATTGCCTGAGTTACTCTGCCCTTTGCCCCAAGGGTATTAAAAAGCATGGTTCGATAACCATACTTATCTAACACCAATTCCACATGGCGAAGAAAGCTTCCATAGAAAAAGTTAGAGGTGTCCGGTAACACCACTCCCACAACTTTATCCTTTTGCTTTGCCACAGAAGCTTCATAACCTAACTCTTTTGCACAGGCTAATATCTTTTCCTTTTTTTCCAAAGATACATATCCACTATCTTTCATGGCACGGCCCACAGTAGCCAGACCAATTCCAGTTTCTTTTGCAATATCCCTTAAGGTTACTTTTTTACTCAACCTCTCTCCTCCAAAAAGATTTTTTACTATTGTACCATTTTCTGAAAAGAAACCCTATAAAGAAAAATCCGCTACAAGAGGTAAGGTGGGTAAACTTTAGAGGAAACCTTTCATCTCTTGCAACGGATTATTTCACAAACTAAATATTCAATTTATAAATCATAGACTCCTTCTAATAAGGTCTTTTTCTTTCCATTTGGATAAGTGAATGTCACTTCTACATCCTTTGGTATTTCTACATGGTATTGGTAAGTATTATTTTCTTTTTCATACTTCCACTCGGATACAATTCTTCCCTTTGGGGAATCATAGTATCCCTTTGCGAATCCAATAGAAGGATCTACATAAGGTCGAATCTCAACCTGATCAAAGGTATAGTTAATGCCGCAAACTCCACTTAGTAAAAATCCGGAAACCGCACCATAAGAATAGTGATTTAGAGAATCATGAACAGTTCCATCTTCTCTAATACCATCCCAGGTCTCCCAGATAGTGGTAGCCCCCTTTGTGACTGCATATAACCAGCCAGGGCACTCTTTTTGTAATAAAAGCTTATAGGCACTCTCCACATAACCATGTTTGCAAAGTACAAAGCATAAAAATGGTGTGGATAAAAATCCTGTATTTAAATGATAACCATTTTCTGCAACTATCTTATTTAAATCTTTCGCTGCAGTTTTTTCTTCTTCTTCTGACAACAAAGAAAAAGCAATTGGACGAACCAGCTCACACTGGCGGGTTGTTTCAATATGTCCTTCTTTCACTTGCAAATAGCGATACGCCTTTGTTGCATTTTCAGACAACTCTTTGTAATAGGTTTTGTCTTCTTTGTAACCAAGAATATCTGCTACCTTAGAAAGAATTCTGGAAGAATATGCAAAATATGCTGTTGCCACCTCCGGTTGTCCATCAGAAAATGCCTTCTTCATGGTTTCCATTACATTAGCACCTGGTTCACACCATTCACCATAGTCCATTCCAGTATCAATAATATATTTTCGGTATGGATTCTTTCCGAAACGATGTTTTAACTTGGTTTTTCCTGCTCGCTGAGATAAAAAATCCACCCAACGTTTCATCATGTCATAGTTTTCTTCTAAAACAGATACATCACCAGTTTTTTCATAAACTTCAAAAGGTACAATTACAGAAGCATCGCCCCATCCTACAGAAGCTGAAAACATCTCTGCAATCTTTCCTGGTTTTCCATTTTTTGGACTGATGTAAGCCATCTTTCCATCTGCATGCTGGTTTAAGCGAACATTAGAAAGCCATTTTCTATATACCGAAAAACTATTCATAAGATAAGTTCCTGTTCGCACAAAAACTCCTGCATCTCCTGTCCAGCCTGCACGTTCTCTTGTAGGGCAATCTGTAGGAATATCACAAAAATTCCCCTTCATACTCCACATGCTATTACGAAACAGCTGGTTTAAATCAGAATTCCCACATGTAAACCCTGCAGTTTCTCCCATATCAGAATAGACTGCTCTTGATTTTAATTGGATCTGTTCTAAAGGAATATCTGTTTCCACCTTCACATAACGAAATCCAAACATAGAAAAGAGTGGATGATATTCATTGTCACCCTCTTTACAAATATAGTGGATTTCCTGCTTGATTCCACCAGATTGATTTCTGTCACCAGGCTGAAAATTTTCAATGGTAAAATTTCCATTTTCATCCAGGGTTTCCCCATGAACCAATGTAATTTTTTGGCCTTCTTTGGCATTCTTAATGATAAGTTCACTATAACCTGCAACATTTTGTCCAAAATCAAATACTACTTCCTTATTGGAGACATCAATCTGTTTTCCTGTAAATTCTTCCATGGCACGAATTGGTACTGTCTCAGTTGGAACTAAGGTTTCATATCCAAGATTTAAAACCCTCGCACTTTTCCAGACACCAGTTTCTACGAAACCATCTTTTCTGGCATCATAATCTTCGCCAAGTTCCAGATCTGTTAAAGTAATTGATCCATCTTCACAAGCTTCCCAGGTTTCATCAGAAACTACGATTGTTTCAGGATTAACTACTCTCTTATCCTCTTCTATATGGCAAATTTGTATCTGACAAAAGAAAGATAAATCTTCTCCAAATAGATTTCGAACTCCATCAATTCCATTGCAACCACGATACCATCCATCACCTAAGGTAACAAAAAGTTCGTTTTCTCCCTCTACCAGTATATCTGTAACATCATAAACCTGATACTGTAAACGTTTCTCATATTCATCACAGCCAGGGGTAAGCAATGCATCGCCTACCCTCTGTCCGTTTAATTTACATTCATACAAGCCATGTGCTGTAGCTGTTAATATGATTCTGTTTTTTTCATCAGAAAGAAGTTCTCCTTTCTTTACAGAAAATTTCTTTCTTAAATATCCAGCACCTTTTCTTACTTCAGGAGTAGTTTGTTCCTCCGGGGTAATCCATGCCGCCTTAAAGTCAGATATCTTCATGCCTTTTATATATGACTTGCACTCTTTCATATAAAAACTCCTACTCGCTATCTTTGGCCATAGCCTCAGCTTTTTTCTCTTCAATATTCTTTGCAACTTCTACCATTCTTTCTTTATCCAAAGAGTAGCCCTTCATTGCAATAATATTGATAATCCATCCAACAATTGGAAGTCCTAAGAATAGCACCATTGTCATCCAAAAGATTTCAGGTGTAGCTTCATCACCCATCTGAGGCACTGTATTTTTATATCCAATAAAGGATACACAAATTGCAGCGACAGTAGAACAGATAGAAGTGATTAACTTATCAACGAATGAATATACACCACCAATAACTGCTGGCATGTAGTTTCCAGAACGTTCTAACTCATAATCAACAACGTCAGCACGCATTGCTGTACCTGTGGTAGTAAGAACCATCTTTACACCAGTAAGAGCTGTACTTAAAACTGCATAAATAATAACCGGTAATCCCATTACACCAACACTCTTCATTCCATCTACACCTAAGTATAAGAAGAACAGGAAGTTAATTGTTGTAATACCAATTGCTATCCAGGACCAAACAATGGTTGATTTCTTTGCACCATATCGTGCTACATAAATACCTCCTGCAAAAGCGAAGAAAATACCAATAATCATAGAGAAGTTACCTACCATAGTAGACATCATATAACTTCCAATTAAGATACCATTTAACATGGTTCCGATAATTGACTGTGAAGCAACCTGCTGTGCAAATTTATCTGAAGCCAAAGTCAAAATGAACATTCTGGTTTCTTTATTCTGTGAGAATACATTCCACATATCTTTCATGGTAATCTTTGCTTCAGGATCTTTCTTTCCTTTACCACCAAGAGCCATAAAGGTTTCTTCTGTATCTACATTTCTAAGACCGATACAAGCAACAATTACAAAGAATAACGCCACACCTGCATATAAGAAACATGCTTCTTTTAACATTGGTGCATTATACTGATTGTCATATTTAGGTAAAATTAAAAATGCAATAATGGTATTAAATACAAGTGGTGTAATGTAAGAATACATAGTTGAAATTAAACCATTCATTGGACGCTGTGTAGGGTCATTAGTAATAATAATACTAACTGTAGCACCTGATACATTGTTTAATGTATAACCAATAATATAGATAACATATGCAAGAATAAATACTGCAATTCCTGTAGCTCCACTAAATTTACCTGATGCCCAATTGTACATTGTTAGGACACCAATCGTAGCGCATAGCCAACCAATTACCAAGAAAATACGAACCTTACCGTGCTTTGCAGGGAACTTTTCGTATATTGCTGCGGCGATGGCGTCTGTAAATCCATCAAACAAACGAGAACCGGTAATAATGATACCTGCAACTGCTGTAGCAATTCCATAACCTTCACTTGCAATGTAACTTGCGTACATCATAAGTAGGTAAAAGCAAATACCACACCCGTTATTTGCATTTCCCAATATCATCTCCCATAATTTTGCCTTACGGTACTGAACGCCATCTCTTGCACTTGCGTTCAACATACCCTTTAGGCCGCCGTTATTTCCCATAACTATATCCTCCTTTTATCCTTCGCTGCATATTACAGCATGCCTTTCTTAATCAAAATATAGCAAGATTTACAATATTGTGATATTATGGATTTGCTCTATATATCACATTTTAGTTTTATTTAAGGAATGACGTTATGACCGATGCATTAAAATATCTTTGGAAATTTTTAAGTGGGAACTATCATATCTTTTACTATATTTATAACGATGATATGGAGTTATTAGAGATGTATCCCGAGGATTCTACTTTGTTTGATTACATCATTCGTGCCATTGACCTTACAGCTCCCCTGTTAGAAAACACTACCTCCTTACATGGACCAATGATTCTTGGTACAGATTTAGGTGTCAATTATATTGGTGTAACGGAATATACAAAAAAAGGCACCCGTCGCCACCACATTTTAGGTCCCATTTCTTCCCAGACATTGAACCGGAATTCTCTAACTGAAATCTTTGATCAGTTTTTATACCGCACACAGGCCAGCTCTATAAAAAATATAGTAGAAGAATATATGAGCATCCCTGTTTTATCTACTACCATTCAATATCAGTACGCCATCCAGTTTTATAGCGCTATTGTGGGCGAAGTCTGTACAGTTAATAATATTATATTCCCAAAACGGGAAGCTGATACCTCCCCTTTATTTTCTTCCATTATTGACGGAGAAAAGGATGCTGCAAAAGCCCAGTGGACTTTAGAGCAGGCCGATTTTTCTGCTATTTACGACGGAAATATGGAGCACCTTTATCAGTCTGTAAACACAACCATCAATAAAATGCCTATTCGTTCCGTTTATGCAAAAGATTCTCTTCGCTCCGGAAAAGATATGCTTTTAATGTATTTAGGAAAGTGTGTTTATGCCGCCATCAGCGGAGGACTCCCCCCAGAAATTGGATATCATCTCCAGCTTTACTATGTCGAACAGATTGAGAATTGCAACACCTTAATGGATTTACGTCAATGCGCCCTGGAATTTCAAAAAGACTATATTACCAGAGTGCACGCCATAAAATATGAGGCAAAAAAATATTCCCAACCTGTAATCCAGTGTCGGGAATATATTAAACTTCATTTAGAGGAAGAAATTAACCTTCAGGTAATCTCTTCCCATTTTAATTATAGTGTCTACTACTTTTCTAGAAAGTTCAAAGAAGAATGTGGCTGTACCGTAAATGACTACATTAAAGAGCAACGCATTGAGCGGGCAAAAACTTTGCTTACTACCACTGAACTCTCTATCGGAGACATCTGTGACAAGCTTTGTTTTTCTTCTTCCAGTTTTTTTATATCTGTGTTTAAAAAATACACCGGCACCACTCCTGTAAACTATCGCTTACGAGGACAATCAACAAACTAAACCTCAAAGGTATTTGCAACCTTTACCAATAGGTTTCGAATTTCTAAATGCTGAGGACATACTTTTTCACATTTACCACATTTAATACAATCAGAAGCTTTTCCATGACCATGGCGAAGGGCGTTTTCATGAATCACATCTCCCTTTGTATTATGGAAGGCCTCTTTTGCATTAAAGGCCGCAAACATTTCAGGAATTAAAATTCCCTTTGGACATTCATTTTCTTCAATACAGTATTTGCAGGATGTACAAGGGATTAGATCCAGGCCCTTCATAACACCACATACCTTTGCAAGGGCATCATACTCTATATCATTTAATGGAGTAAAATCCTTCATAAAAGAAAGATTATCCTGCATCTGATTCATATCGCTCATTCCAGATAGAATCACTGCCATCTGAGGAAAACTTGCAGCAAAACGAATGGCGTAAGAAGCATTGCTTCCACCTTCTAGTTCCCTTAGAATTCCATCTGCCTTCTCTGGAAGATTTACTAAACTTCCTCCTTTTACAGGTTCCATTACAAGCACTGGCTTTTGATGTTTTTCACAAACTTCATATACCTTTCTACTCTCTACTGTCTCATCCTCATAGTCTAAGTAGTTAAACTGAATCTGTACCACCTCAACTTCTGGATGGTCTGTCAAAATCATATCCAACACTTCAGCTTTATCATGGAAAGATATTCCCAAATGACGAATTTTCCCCTCTTTCTTAAGCTGTGATGCCACTTCATAAGCATGACATCTTTGATACTGCTTATAATTTTCTTTATTTTGAGCATGCATTAAGTAGAAATCAAAATAATCTACGCCGCACCACTCTAACTGTTGTTCAAAGAAGGGACGAATCTCTTCCTCTGTTTTAAAAAAGGTCTCCGTTAATTTATTGGTTAACAAAAACTTACTTCGATCATATCGTTTTGCTACACATTCACGAATTGCAATTTCAGATTTTCCGTTAATATATCCATGAGCTGTGTCAAAATAATTAAATCCGGCCTCTGTAAAGGCATCTGCCATTTTAGTAAATTCTTCATAATCTACTTCTTCTCCATTCATAGGAAGACGCATACAACCAAAGGCAAAATTACCCATTACTTCAGGGAAAAATTTATTTTTCTCCATACTACTCCTACCTTTCTTTTCATACCTCATACGTATAGGTATTTTATCACGATTTACCAGCGATAAAAATATCTTTCTTCGACCTTTTCTCTAAAAAAGAAAGACTTTATCCGAAGAGTATCCTCCGAAAAAACCTTTCACTCCCAATGGGTTTATTCTATTTTAAATTCTCTAAAAATTCATAGATTACTTCTTCCTGGAGAAGAGTTCCAAATGAAGTTTTAGAACATTTTTTAAATGAGACTTATGAGGGACGTTTCCAGGAAGAAGTAATCTATGAATTTTTAGAGAATTTAAAATAGAATAAACCCATTG
>JAIKXK010000231.1 GCA_024684155.1 Lachnospiraceae bacterium
AACTTCTGTATCGAAGATCATGATGTTGATGTCCTTACCAGATGCGATAACGTGATCTAAACCACCGAATCCGATATCGTAAGCCCATCCGTCACCACCGAAGATCCACTGTGACTTCTTAGCAAGGTAATCTTTTTCAGCCAATACAGATTTAGCTGTTTCAGAACCTTCTGCCTCTAATGCTGCTACTAACTTATCTGTAGCGCATCCGTTTGTTACACCAGAGTTAAATGTATCATTCCACTCAGCTACTGCAGACTTAACATCAGCAGATGAAGTAGACTCTACTAACTCATCCAATGTGCTCTTTAAACGATCACGGATTGCACGCTGAGCAAGTAACATACCGTAACCAAATTCAGCAGCATCTTCGAACAATGAGTTAGACCATGCAGGGCCCTGTCCCTTCTGGTTTACAGTGTAAGGTGTAGAAGGTGAAGAGTTACCCCAAATTGAAGAACATCCTGTTGCGTTTGCAATGTACATTCTATCACCGAACAACTGAGTGATTAACTTAGCATAAGGTGTTTCACCACAACCACCACAAGCTCCGGAGAACTCTAAGAGAGGCTGCTTAAACTGAGATCCCTTAACGCTGTTGATCTTGAACTTCTCAACAACTTCTTCTTTTTCAGGAAGTGTAACTGCATAATCGAAGTATGCCTGTTCATCTTCGTTTTCTTCGAAGGACTGCATTGAGATAGCCTGTACCTTGTCAGGACATGTGTTAACACATGATCCACATCCTGTACAGTCATATGCAGAAATAACGATAGAGAACTTGTATCCGGGCATTCCGGTCATATCCTTCATTGTCATTCCTTCAGGAGCCTTAGCAGCTTCTTCTTCTGTCATAGCAACAGGACGGATTGCTGCGTGAGGACAAACGTATGAACACTGGTTACACTGAATACACTTTGTGAAATCCCATACAGGTACGTCAGTTGCAACACCACGTTTTTCGTATGCTGCTGTACCTGAAGGTGTATGTCCATCAACATATTTCTTAGTAACAGAAACAGGAATGGTGTTACCCTGCTGAGCGTTAACCTTCTGCTGAATATCCTTAACGAATTCAGCTGCAGCGCCTGTTCCCTTAACTTCTGCAGAGAAGTCATCATCTTTGCAGTTCTTCCATGACTCAGGTACGTTAACCTTAACGTATGCAGTAGCACCTGCATCGATAGCGTCATGATTCATCTTTACAATGTCATCACCCTTCTTAGCGTATGACTTTGTAGCAGCATCTTTCATAAGTCCAATAACCTGCTCTTCAGGGATCAACTTAGTAAGTGAGAAGAATGCTGACTGAAGTACAGTATTAATTCTCTTTCCAAGACCGATTTCCTTACCGATCTTAACACCGTCGATAATGTAGAACTGAATGTTGTTCTCAGCGATGTATCTCTTAACCTGTCCAGGTAATTTCTCATCTAATTCATCCTCAGTCCACTGAGTGTTGAACAAGAATGTACCGCCGGGTACCAAATCCTGAACCATGTTGTACTTATAAATGTAAGCTGTACAATGGCAAGCTACGAAGTTTGCCTGGCTGATAAGGTATGTAGAACGGATAGGTGTATGACCAAAACGTAAGTGAGAAATGGTAACACCACCGGACTTCTTTGAATCATAGTCAAAGTAAGCCTGAGCGTACATATCTGTGTTATCACCAATGATCTTGATAGAGTTCTTGTTAGCACCTACAGTACCATCGGCACCAAGACCCCAGAACTTACAGTTTGTAGTTCCTTCAGGTGTAGTAACAGGATTCTCTTTACGATCAAGTGAAAGATGTGTAACGTCATCGTTAATAGAAAGAGTAAATCTTTCTTTGTCTTCGTTGTGATATACAGCAATGATATCAGCAGGGATAGTATCTTTTGAACCAAGACCATAACGTCCGCCGAATACTTCAACAGAGTCAAACTTAGTGCCCTTTAATGCTGCAACAACATCTAAGAATAAAGGCTCACCAAGAGATCCAGGCTCTTTGGTACGATCCAATACGTAGATTCTCTTAACTGAATCAGGGATTGCTTCGATTAAAGCTTCCTGAACGAAAGGACGATACAAACGAACCTTAACAACACCGACTTTTTCGCCGCGAGCCATTAAGAAATCAATTGTCTCATCGATAGTTTCGCAAACAGAACCCATAGCAACGATTACACGTTCAGCATCAGCTGCACCGTAGTAGTTGAATAACTTGTAGTCTGTTCCGATCATATCGTTGATCTTGTCCATATACTTCTGAACGATTGCAGGCAATTCATCATAGTAAGTATTGCATGCTTCACGTGACTGGAAGAAGATATCAGGATTCTGAGCAGAACCTAATTCCTTAGGATTGTTAGGATTCAAAGCGTTTGCCTTGAACTCAGCAACCTTATCCCAAGGCATCAAATCACGAAGTTCAGCATAGTTGTCTTTTTCAGACCATGTTTCAATCTTCTGAATTTCATGGGATGTTCTAAATCCATCGAAGAAGTTGATGAAAGGAACTTTTCCTTCAACAGCTGCGCAATGAGCTACAGGAGTTAAGTCCATAACTTCCTGAACAGAAGATTCACAAAGCATAGCTACACCTGTCTGACGGCAAGCGTAAACATCTGAGTGATCACCGAAAATATTAAGTGCATGTGTAGCAACACAACGAGCGGATACGTTGAATACGCCCGGAAGTCCTTCACCTGCAATTTTGTAAAGGTTGGGAATCATAAGAAGTAATCCCTGAGAAGCAGTGTATGTAGCTGTTAAAGCACCTGCTGTTAAAGAACCGTGTACAGCACCAGCTGCTCCGGCTTCTGACTGCATTTCAGTAATCTGAACTGTCTGTCCAAACAAGTTCTTACGTCCTGCATTTGCCCACTCATCTACATGCTCAGGCATAACAGATGAAGGGGTGATGGGATACATAGCTGCAACTTCTGTAAATGCATAAGATGCATGAGCAGCAGCCTGATTACCATCCATGGTTTTCATAGATCTTTTAATCATGTTGTTTCCTCCTACATAGATATATACTTTTCATTAAAAATGATACATACATGACTCACCCTCAAAAAAGGGCGCTATACATAGTTTAAGGGCTTTGAAATAAAAAATCAATACTTCAAAGCCCTTATTTTATCTCTATTTTGTTTAAATTTCGGTACACCTTTTAACCGAATTGTGATTCTAATTCATCAGAAAGACTGGCGATACCCGTAATCTCCTGTTCCACATCATTTACAGAATCATGCTGTTGAAGGATACTTTCTGAAATATTCTGAATCATAGCAGAGTTTTCTTCGTTGGTAGCCACCAAGGTTTCTATCTCTTCCTGAATATCAGCAAAATTGTGACGGATGTTTTCGATTACGTCATATTCCTGAGATACCGCATCCTCTGCCACGGAGGTAGAATTTCGGATGCCGTCGAATACTGCCAAAAGGCCTCCCATTTTTTCCACGCCTTCCTGTGCTGCTTCTGCACCGGCATTGATTTTATCAGAAACCTCAGAAGTTGTATTTGTAAGTCCGTCCAATATTTCTTTGATGTTGTCTGCAGCCTGAGAACTCTGCTCTGCCAACTGGCGAATCTCATCAGCAACTACTGCAAAACCGCGTCCGGCTTCTCCTGCTCTTGCTGCCTCAATGGAAGCATTTAAAGAAAGCAAGTTTGTCTGTCCTGCAATGGAATTGATTTCATCCGTAATACTGGTAATCTTGGTCATTTCGGAAATCAAACCATCGGTAGCAACCTGTGCCTGAGTAACCACGTCTACCATGTTGCTCAAATCGCCCTGGAAGACATTTACTTCTTTGTCACCGTCATCTACGGACTGGCGAACCTGTTTAAAGGAGGCTTCCAATTCTTTTGCCATTTCAAAATTTTTGTTCACTTCTTCATTAGCACTGTTGATCTTTTCACTGAAGGTAATGGTAGCATTTGTAGTAGACTCTACCACTTTACCCATCTGCTCAGATGCTTCGGAAACACTATTAGCCTGAGACACCAGGTCATCCACACCGGTTTTGCACTGAGAAATAGCAGTGTTCAAATTTTTGGCAATACCGTTTGCCGTCTCTTCATTTTCCCGAACTACTCCAAGGGTTTCTTCTGCTTTTTCAAGGAAGTAACGACCTCTGCGAACTGCGGAAATAAGGGCTACTGCTTCAAAAACTAAAACAGCAACTTTTGTAAGTGCTCCTGCCACTGTATAATTCTCCCCATCAATGATATACGGGAAAATAAGTGCACACAAAAGTCCATCAGCACCCATAACGATTATAAAATATTTTACATATCTTTCTTCAAAGTAAATCGCCATCAATGCAACAAACAAATAGTTACATAAAAATGATACGGAATTTCCACCCATTACATAAGAATATGCTGTAGTAGCCAAAGCCGGTGCCAAAATCAACACCATTGCTTTTTTGAAATCATCCTTGATTACAAAATAAGATATAGCAGAAACAATACCTGCAATTGCCAGAACCACACACCCGTTTAATGCCTTTAAAAAATTCCCACCGGTAGAGAAAAGGCTGAGTCCTATCATTACTACAACCCCCACCCACACAATGGTAAGATTGGTTTTATGAATCTTTTTGATATCCATGATATCCTCCTGTTTTCCCTAATAATATATGCTCCGCCAAAACTGTGTTTTATCCCATTTCAGCCACACTCTGTGCGCGCACCTTCGAAAACAGTATATCACAGAAACCCTTTTCCGAGTCGTTTAATTCGAAAAAACTTGAAAAAAATACAATTTTTTGTACAATAGGAGTGTTGCAAATTAGTATATATAAATAAGAAATAAATTATATGAAAGGATGTCTGTCATGATTCAAGCTAGTAACGTCACCCTTCGATTAGGAAAAAAAGCGTTGTTTGAAGAAGTAAACATTAAGTTTACCGAAGGCAACTGCTACGGTTTAATCGGTGCCAACGGTGCCGGTAAATCTACATTTTTAAAAATATTATCCGGAGTATTAGAGCCCACAAACGGCGAAGTCATTATCACACCCGGCCAGCGTTTGTCCGTTTTGGAACAGGATCACTTCAAGTATGATGAATTTACTGTTTTAGATACGGTTATCATGGGTAACAAACGTCTCTATGACATTATGAAAGAAAAAGATGCCATCTATATGAAAGAAGATTTTTCCGATGAAGACGGCGTTCGCGCTGCAGAGTTGGAAGCTGAATTCGCAGAGATGGACGGATGGAATGCAGAAAGCGATGCTGCTACTCTTTTGAACGGATTGGGCGTTTCCACAGAGGAACACTACACCATGATGAAGGATTTGGATGGTGCAAAGAAGGTCAAAGTATTGTTGGCCCGTGCCCTTTTCGGAAATCCCGACATTTTGCTTTTGGATGAGCCTACCAACCATTTGGATTTGGATGCCATCGGCTGGTTAGAAGAATTCTTAATCAATTTTGAAAACACCGTAATTGTAGTATCCCACGACAGATACTTTTTAAATAAGGTATGTACTCATACTGCTGATATTGACTACGGAAAGATTCAGCTTTACGCAGGAAACTATGATTTCTGGTACGAATCTTCTCAGCTTATTATGAAGCAAAGAAAAGAAGCCAATAAAAAGAAGGAAGAACAGATTAAGGAATTACAGGAATTTATCCAGCGATTCTCTGCTAACGCTTCCAAGTCAAAACAGGCTACTTCCAGAAAGCGTGCTTTGGAAAAAATTGAGTTGGATGATATCCGTCCTTCTTCAAGAAAATATCCTTACATCGATTTCAGACCTAACCGCGAAATCGGAAATGAAGTATTAACTGTAGAACATTTATCAAAAACCATCGACGGTGTAAAGATTTTGGATGATATTTCCTTCACCTTAAACCGTGAAGACAAGGTTGCCCTTGTAGGTTCCAACGAAGCTGCAAAAACCGTACTCTTCCAGATTTTAGCCGGAGAAATGGAGCCCGATGAAGGTGAATACAAATGGGGTGTTACCACTTCCCAGTCTTACTTCCCTAAGGATAACACCAAAATCTTTGATAACGATTTGATTATTGTAGATTGGTTGACTCAGTTCTCTGAAATCAAGGATGCTACTTATGTTCGTGGATTCTTGGGCAGAATGCTCTTTGCCGGCGAAGACGGCGTAAAGAAAATGCGCGTTTTATCCGGTGGTGAAAAGGTACGTGTCCTTCTCTCTCGTATGATGATTGAAGGTTCCAACATCTTAATGTTAGATGAGCCTACTGACCACTTGGATATGGAAAGTATCACCGCTTTAAACGAAGGATTAAAGAAATTCAAAGGCGTACTGATTTTCTCCTCACGAGATCATCAGGTAGTGGAAACCACTGCAAACCGAATCATTGAAATCATGCCAAACGGAACCATCATCGACAAGATTACCACTTACGATGAGTACTTGGAATCTGACGAAATGGCAAGAAAGCGTGCAATTTACAATACCACTGACGACGAAGAAGCTGACGATTAGGGACGGTTCTTCTGTCTTCATAAACTTAATTAGACGACTAGGGACACATCTTCTGTCTTCATAAACATAATTAACTGGGACGACTCTTCCGTCTTTCTAAAAATAAGAAACACTACTTATCTCCCAACAGGGTTTGATCATCCCGTATCAAACTCTCAAAGGAAATAAGTAGTGTTTTTTTGTATAAAAAATTGACACTTTCTATAAATTTTGTATAATTAAATTGCTTACTATTGATTGAACCAATCAAACACAAAATACCCTATTTCTAAAAATTGATTCAAGGGAAACCCCAGCTAAGAAAGGAACGATTATGAAAAAAATTAAAATCGCATATATTCTGAATATATGCATCTTTTTATTGGAAGTATTGGCAAATCTCTGGATGGCCAGCGGAATTCAAATCTTTGCACAAACTGAAGTCCTTAGCGCATCCAAACTTGCTATGTTGAAATACTTTACGGTAGACTCCAATATTTTGATGGGCATTGCCGCTTTCATCTATGCAATTTATTGCAAAAAAATGCTATCCGGCGAAATAAAAAGCATCCCTCACTGGGTATCTTCTCTTCAGCTACTCAGTGTTGTAAGTGTAACACTTACCTTTATGGTAACGGTGTTCTTCTTGGCACCTACCGCCCCCTACAATTGGATACTTTTATTTGCGGACAGCAACTTTTTATTGCATCTTTTGAATCCGATTTTGGCGATCATCACCTTCGTTGGATTTGAAAAAAGAGATGATTTGAACTTTTATCACACCTTCATCGGTATTGTTCCCATGTTGATTTACGCAGTATTTTATATTATTGCTACGGTCACCCATGCACCTGGCGGAGTCATTGAATACGGCTACGACTGGTACGGCTTTTTTATCGGTGGATTAAAAAGCGGATTCATTGTGGTTCCCATAATCATTGCAATCACCTATTTATTTAGTTTTGTACTTTGGAAACTGAATAGATCCTTTATCCGAAACTAATTTACATACTTCTGATACAAATCTACCAATTCATTGATTTCTTCATCAGATAATTCAGACTGAGCCATATCCTTTAAGGCAGCTGTATCACCGTTCTTATACAAATCAACGGCTTTTTGAACTGTTTCAGCATCCGCATGTTCTTCAATCATGTCCTGTACGGTTGCTTTGTCTTCCTCGGACATGCTGTCATAGATTTCTGTCGCTGCAGATGCATCTACACCAGCCTGCTCAGCAACGTTGGTGATTGCCTTTTCAGCGACGGTATCTACAACCTTTGATTTCAAAGGCGTCCATACCACAAAATACAATACGCAAGCGATTACAACAAGTGCTGCCAAAACTCCTAAAAGTACAGGCAGTGCACTCTTCTTTTCTTTTTTTCTACTCATATTTTTTTGCTCCAATCATATTATTCGTAATTATAGTTTGTCGAGGTGACGGGACCAGGGATGGGCTGGATAAGTTATTACTGAATTTGCTACGTGAGTATAACTGCTTTCCGACAGTCATCCGCGGAGCGAATGTGTAATACACTGCGTACAGCCGTTAAGCTCGCGACTTTAGAAGCGAGCGCTACGGATGTTCGCCGGGATGGAACGAGCGGAGACGGTG
>JAIKXK010000366.1 GCA_024684155.1 Lachnospiraceae bacterium
GTTAAATTCTTGGGGGGATTGTATTGATAGACAAGGACATGATCAATATAAACATCAAAACGAATATTGGCACTGACAAAACAAAGAGAATCGTTGAAGTTTATTTTATCAGGTAAATTCTTATAGATAGATATAACGCCGCCATGAGTGGAAAGGGTATCGGTATCTATGGAAGTGCCATTATAAGTCCAATTAGTAGAATAGTCAGATTCTTCTTCTCGATTACGTTCTAAATAGGTATTTATAAACAACATGGAAAAGCCCACAAGAACAGCAATGAGGGCTACAATAATATAATTTAGTTTTAGGTGTGTTGTTTCTCTCTCCATAAATTTATAGTATTTTAATTATAGGAAATTGTCAAAGGAAAATAGGACTTAAATATAATATTTTGGAGATTAGAATGAAATTCATACACATGTTTTTATAGAGTGTGTTATAATGCTTAACTTGTGGCAATGTTTAAGAATTATTTTAAGATAGATATCGTGAAAGAGTAAAAATGAAAAAAGATATGGATATGAGGCATGGGCCTCTAATAGGAAAAATATTATGGTTTGCAATTCCCTTAGCCTGCAGCAGTATCTTACAGCAGTTATTTAATGCAGCTGATGTTGCAGTAGTTGGCCGTTTTGCAGGAAGTGAGGCCTTAGCAGCAGTAGGAGCCAATGGATCACTGATTAATCTTATTATTAATTTATTTGTAGGATTATCAGTAGGAGCCAATGTCGTTATTTCTACTTATATAGGAAGAGATGACAAAAAAGGTGCTTCGAGAGCCGTTCATACAGCCATTGTGCTTGCTCTTATAAGTGGAGTGATTTTAGTCTTTATTGGAGAGGTAATTGCACCAGAAATATTAAAGTTGATGGATACACCAACTGAGATTTTAGAACTGGCTACCACCTATTTAAAGATTTATTTTTTGGGAATGCCTTTTATTATTCTCTATAATTACGAGGCTTCAATTTTACGAAGCAAGGGAGATACCACCAGACCTTTGATTGTTCTTACTATTGCAGGAGTAATCAATGTAGTTTTAAATTTAATCCTGGTCATAGGCTTTCATTTGAGTGTGGCCGGAGTAGCCATTGGTACTTTGGTTTCAAATGCAGTAAGTTCTATTATCCTGTTTTATATTTTGCTTCATGAGGAAGAACCTTTTCGTATTCATTTGAAAGAACTTCGTTTGGATAAAAAAATTGTGGGAAAAATCTTTTCCATTGGAATTCCATCCGGAGTGCAGGGAATGGTCTTTTCTTTTTCAAATGTAATGATTCAGGCTGCCATGAACAGTTTAGGAACCATACCGGTTGCAGCAACTACCGCAGCTCTAAATTTAGAGTACGCATCCTTTTTCATTTTAAGTTCCTTTAGTCAGGCGGGAGTATCTTTTATAGGACAAAACTATGGTGCTGGTTTAAAGGACCGTTGTAAAAAGGTGGTTAGAACCTGCTGGGGATTGGCTGTGATCTTTACCATGGCCTATAGTTTTCTTACTATTTTGTTTGCACCTTATCTTACGCAGTTATTTACAGATGACCTGGAGGTACTAGAACTTGCAGTCCTTCGAATTAAAGTCATCTTATCAGTAGCCTTTTTAAATGCCACGATTGAAGTACTATCGGGAGCTATGAGAGGACTTGGAAAATCCCTGGTGCCGGCCCTTATTGCAGTGGTAGGAATCTGTGGTACCAGACTAATCTGGATTTATACTGCCTTTCGTATAGAGCCAACCTATCGCATGTTAATTTATGTATATCCAATTAGTTGGTTAGTTACGGTGACGGGAATTATTATTGCTTACTTTATCTTAAGAAAAAAATATTTATCTACAAATAAATCAGAAGAAAAATAGAATAATAGGCTTATAAAGAATAAAAAGAAATGAAGGTTGAAGTTTCTACCATAATGCAGTAATATAGGAAAAGTGAATGAATAATCAATGCAATTTTTTTGTTTAACTGAAGCAAAGGAGAGCGACATGAAATTTTATGAAAAGCCAATTGTAATTACAAATGATGACGTAGCAGAAGGTGTGTTCTTAGCTAGTGGATCAAGTGACAAGACACAGTCTATGGTAAAAACAAGTACACAAAACTGGGGCTCTAATGGATGTGCTACCTATTCTGCAAATGTTAGCGGTGATGGACATGTTGTTTTAGAAGCAACATTTGATCAGACAATTACAAATGCCTGGGCAGATCATAACTGCGAGACATCTTACAGCGGAAAAACTGTTAAATGTAAGTTCTGGGATAATGCACCATTTACAGCAACTCTTAACGTTGTTTGTGAGAATCCGGATTCTATCAATGTAAAGAATGTTTCTACCAGTTCATTTTAGTTTATAAAAAAATAAATCAGGCGAAGATACAAAAATACGTATCTTCGCTTTTTTTATTTTAGGAAATCATGAGTTTTATAATTTCATCGTTGGTTTCTTTCATGCCGTATTTTCCAATGATACCTACACCTTTAATGGTGGTGTCTGCATCTTTTCCAACAATGCCATCTCCGCATTTAAATTCCTGACCTTGTTGATACATTTCGTAGCCTAAAATACCTGCATCCACTGAAGCTGCAATTTTTGCTGCACAGGAGGCTTTTGCCCCATCGCAAATAATGCCGGAGGTAATGGCTAAGGCATTGACTACGGTATGTATAACAGCTTCATAGTCTCCACCGTTTAAATAAGCAATACCTGCCCCTGCACCGGTTCCTGCGCTTACAGCACCACAGAAGGCAGAGAGGGTACCGATTCCTTGTTTCTCATGAATGGAAATAAGATTTGAAAGTACGAGGGCACGGTATAGTTTCTCTTTTCCGGAATTTAATTCCTTGGCGTATTCTATGACAGGAACAGAACAGGTAATACCCTGGTTCCCGCTTCCGGAGTTTATTACAACAGGAAGTTCGCAGCCGTTCATTCGTGCATCAGATCCGGCAGCAGCCTTCGCTTTTGCACGACTTTTAATATCCTTTCCCTGGGAAAGTAATACACTTCCTATATTTGCACCATAGTTTCCAAGTAAGCCTTCTTCAGAAATACTGGTGTTATATAAAATTTCACAATCCAAAAGTTCTTTTACATCTTCGATTTCAAAACTCTCTACAAAATCCCAGATGGATTCCATGGTAAGAGTGAAGGAAGAAGACTCCTCTTTTTTTTGATTTTCTTTTTTATTTATAATTGGTTTTTCATCTTTATCTAAGTAGACAACGTTGGTGTGAGTGCCGCAAATTCGAATCTTTGCAGAGTGATTTTTTGAAAATTCTTCCAGGATAATATCAAAGGGATCTCCTTGTTCTATATGGGTGATTTCAATATCTACCTGTTCCAGGAAATGAAAGATTTCCTTTTGGTTTTGTTCAGATAACTCCGATAACACCTCTAGTTTTTTGTCGGGATGACCAGCAATGACTCCAGCAGCAATGGCAGCAGGAATTCCCTTTAGGTGACCGGTGTTTGGAACAATCACACTTTTTACATTCTTAATAATACTTCCGCTAACAGAGGCATGAATGTGGGTTGGAAGTTCTCCTAGAGTTTCTCTTGCATAGGCAGCAGCATAAGCAAGGGCAATGGGTTCCGTACAGCCCATAGCCGGAATTAGTTCTTTTTTTAGTAATGCGATGTAGGATTTATATTCTTTGCTGTTTCTTCTCATAGGTCCCTCCTAAGTGCTTTGTTTTTTTCATCATAATAATTTTGTATACATAAGGGAAATTAAATGTTTTAATAATACTGATAAATATTTTTTATAACAGAAATCAAAGGAGAGAAAATATGGAGTTGCAGGAGATTAAAACTTTTATAGCAGTGGCTCAGGCTGAGAGTTTTTCTATAGCAGCAGGACAACTGGGATATTCTCAGGCGGCAGTGACCATTCGCATTAAAAATTTAGAAGAGGAATTAGGGGTTCGACTCTTCGACCGATTAGGAAAAACCATTAGTCTGACAGATCGTGGAGAGTATTTTTATAATGAAATGATTCCTTTGATGAATCAGATGGAAGATATTTGCAGCGGGTTGCAGCCGGAGTCTGTTCCAGGTGGCCATATTCATATAGGAACCATAGATTCCATGGCAAACACCATTATGTTAGAGGTAGTTCAAAAGATGCGAAAAGATTATCCAGGAGTAAAAATCAGTGTTACTACGGATACACCGGAACGTCTTTATGAAATGTTAAAGAAAAACCAGATTGATATTTTATATCTTATAGATGAAAAGGTGAAAGAAAAATGGGCGAAAACCCTTTACTGTGAAAAAGAAAAAATACTTATGGTGGCAGACAAGACTCATAAGTTGGCAGATAAGAAAAAACATACTCTTTCGGAA
>JAIKXK010000391.1 GCA_024684155.1 Lachnospiraceae bacterium
ACCAGGTATTGCATTTAAGGTATTTGACCTTCTTGCAAAACATAATATTAATGTTGACGTTATTTTACAGTCAATCGGACGTGACGATACAAAGGATATTTCCTTTACCGTAGATCAGACTCAGGCAAAGGAAGCAATGGAAGTATTAAAGGAAAACAAAGAACGCCTTACTATCCAGAAGATTGAAGAAGAAGAAAATGTTGCTAAGCTTTCTATCGTTGGTGCAGGAATGCAGTCTAACGCTGGCGTTGCAGCAAAGATGTTTGAAGCACTTTATGGAGTAGGTGTTAACATTCGTATGATAGCTACTTCCGAAATCAGAATTACAGTTCTTATTGATATTGATGATGTTCAGGTTGCAATGAAGGCTGTACATGCTGCTTTCTTAGAGGATTAATTATCCTTAATTGATATAAGATTATATAAATACAAGGTTGGGGTTATTGCACACTATCGTTACATTCAGTACTTTAGCAAACATGGTGGTGTGGGACCTCAATCTTTTTTTTGCGATAAAATTAGAAGCGAAGCAAGTCTACGTGGCAGCAGATGAGGGCTGCATTTTTTATTACGAAGTTTAGGGCAACAATAATAAGCATCATCCATGCCATCCAGGGTTTGAAATAAAAGTTGTTAAGCTTAAAAGATTTTGTTTTTATAAAATCTATAAGATGACGAATTAAGACATAAAGTGCTATGACCGCTATATAGATGACCAGAGGGTGATAGATGACGGAAAGCAGTGGATGACCAGTAAGTAAAAAGTGGAGTGATCTGGTGCCTCCACAACCAGGACAGTATAAACCCGTTACTTTATGAAAAAGGCAAGGTGCTCCTGCTTTGTAATATGCAATTATGGATTCAATAAATTCTTTTAACATAGGACTATTATAAGAAAATATAAATAAAGGAACAAGAGATGAAAAATATCGTATTGATTGGAATGCCTGCATCAGGAAAAAGTACCATTGGCGTTATTTTAGCAAAGGTAATGGGAATGGACTTTTTGGATGCAGATTTGGTTATTCAAAAGAGAGAGAAGAAAAGACTGGCAGATATTATAGAAGAAGTTGGAGTAGAGGGATTTTTAAAAGTGGAAGAAGAGGCACTTTTATCAATTGAAACTAACCATCCTACAGTAATTGCGACGGGGGGAAGTGCAGTCTACTCTGAAAAAGGAATGGGGCATTTAAAAGAAGATGCAAAGGTGGTTTATTTAGAAGTATCCCTTGAAGACTTAAAGCAGAGACTATCCAATATAAAGGACCGAGGAGTGGTAGTAAAAAATGGCCAGGGAGTAGAGGATATTTACAAAGAAAGACTTCCTCTTTATGAATGTTATCAAGATATTACCATCTCTGAAGCTGGAAAAACACCGGAAGATATTGTGGAGGAGATAGAAAAAATAACTTTTTAAAAAGTGGCAGTTATTTCTTCTACGGCTCATGTATTGCACCCTTAAAAAAATCCTAGTATAATATTTATAACTATATACAAGGATGTGTTTTTCGTTTGCTACAAGGATGTACATATAGCAGACTTTTTTGTATGTCCAGATTTTGGAGGGTGACAAATGAATATTGGAATGATTGGCGCATCCTCTTTAGGATTCGCAAGTTACGGCGCATATATGAATACCTCTGCGACTTCTGTGGGAGATACATCAAGTGCAGCCGTTTCAGAAGCAGAAGGTTCTTTGGTAAAAGGAACAGAAGAAAATGTTCGCCCAGGCTATGAATCTTCACCGGAAAATTGTGAGACCTGTCGTGAGAGAAAATATCAGGATGGGTCAGACGAAAATGTTTCCTTTAAGTCTGCTGCTCATATTTCACCAAATGCAGCAGGGGCAGCAGTAAGAGCTCATGAAGGAGAACATGTTTCTAATGCTTATAAAAAAGCAGCGCAGGAAGGCGGAAAAGTAATTCATGCTGGAGTTGCAATTCATACAGCAGTTTGTCCTGAGTGTGGGAGAACTTATGTGTCAGGTGGTGTCACCAATACGACATTATCCATCCCAAAGGATGAAAAAAATCCATATAAGCAAAATGCAAAATCCTTATTAGATGATATAGGGGTTGGGGCCAAAGCAAATTACGCGGTTTAAATAATAGAAGGCATCGAAGAATTTCTTCGGTGTCTTTTTTTTGACATTTTCTAAGGAGAATATGATAGAATAGTGGAAGTTGATTTAATACAAAGAGGAGAAAAGCAACATGGATATTGCAAAGAGAATTGCAGAGGAACTTGAAGTAAAAAAGACACAGGTGGATGCTGCCATTAAATTAATTGATGAGGGCAACACCATTCCTTTTATTGCCAGATATCGTAAGGAGGCTACAGGTGCTTTAAATGATGAACAGTTACGTAACCTGTTTGAACGCTTAACCTACCTTCGAAACTTAGAAGAAAGAAAAGCAACTATTTTAACTTCTATCCAGGAACAGGGAAAGTTAACAGAAGAGTTGCATAAACAGATTATAGAAGCTGAAACTATGGTTTTATTGGAGGACTTATATCGTCCGTACAAACCAAAGAGAAGAACAAGAGCAACCATTGCAAAAGAAAAGGGCTTAGAACCATTAGCGGAACTTATTTTTGCTCAGGAATTTTCCGGAGATTTAATGGAAGAGGCAGCAAAATATATTAATGAAGAAAAAGAAGTAAAGTCTGCTGAAGATGCCCTAAATGGAGCAAAAGATATTATTGCAGAACAGATTTCTGATGTGGCAGATTATCGTACGAGAATCCGCGAACTTACAGAAGACGAAGGTGTGCTTGCAACGACTGCAAAAGATGAAAAGGCACAGAGCGTTTATGAGATGTACTATGATTTTGCAGAAGGAGTAAAGAAACTTCCTGGACATAGAGTGCTTGCGATTAATCGTGGTGAAAAAGAAAAGTTCTTAACTGTAAAATTAAATGCACCAGAAGAAGAAATCCTTCGTTATTTAGAAAAACAAATTATTACTGCAGACAATAGTACCACTGCTGTTTTAAAAGAAGTGATTGATGACTCATATCATAGATTGATTCAGCCATCGATTGAAAATGAAATTCGAAGCGAATTAAAGGAAAAGGCAGAAGACTCTGCTATTGTTGTGTTTGGTAAAAACTGTAAGCAGCTTTTGATGCAGCCACCAATTGCAGATAAGGTTGTACTTGGCTGGGATCCAGCTTTTCGAACTGGTTGTAAACTTTCTGTAGTAGATGGCACAGGTAAGGTGTTAGATACTGCAGTTATTTATCCTACAGAACCTCAGAACAAGGTAAAAGAATCCAAAGCCTTTGTTGCTCATTGGATTAAGAAATATGGAATTAATCTAATTTCCTTAGGAAATGGAACTGCATGTCGTGAATCTGAACAGATTATTGTAGAACTTTTAAAGGAGATTGATACTCCGGTTCAGTATGTCATTGTAAATGAAGCAGGAGCATCTGTTTACTCCGCTAGTAAACTTGCAACAGAAGAATTTCCAAACTTTGATGTAGGACAGCGATCAGCAACATCTATGGCTCGTCGTTTGCAGGATCCTTTGGCAGAACTTGTTAAGATGGATCCAAAGTCTTTAGGTGTCGGTCAGTATCAGCATGATATGAATCAGAAGAAATTATCGGAAGCAATTGGTGGTGTAGTAGAGGGTACTGTTAACGAAGTAGGAGTAGATTTAAATACTGCATCTGTTCCACTTCTTTCTTATGTAGCCGGTGTATCTACTCCAATTGCAAAGAATTTAGTGGCCTATAGAGAGGAAAATGGTTCCTTTAAAAATCGTCGTGAACTTCTAAAAGTTCCAAAGCTAGGACCAAAGGCCTTTGAACAGTGTGCAGGTTTCTTACGCATTCGTGAAGGGGATAATATGTTAGATAACACTGGAGTGCATCCAGAAAGTTATAAGGCAGCAGAAGCATTACTTAAAAAATATGATAATGATGTTGCTGGTTTGCCAGAAGCTTCTGAAACAAATTCTGAAGTAAAAGCCTTAGCAGAAGAACTAGGCATTGGTGAACTTACCTTAGTAGATATTATTAAGGAGCTAAAGAAACCTGGTCGTGATCCTAGAGAGGATATGCCAGCACCAATTCTTCGCAGTGATGTTATGGATATGAAAGATTTAAAACCTGGTATGGTATTAAAAGGAACTGTTCGTAATATCGTAGACTTTGGTGCCTTTGTAGATATTGGTGTTCATGAAGATGGTTTGGTTCATATTTCGCATATGACAGAAAAATACATTAAGCATCCAATGGAAGTGGTTTCTGTTGGCGATATTGTAGATGTGGAAGTACTTGAAATAGATATGGTGAAAAATCGTATTGCACTTTCCATGAGAATCGGAGCTGGTGATGTAGCTGGAGATTCTTCTGCGCCTAAGCGTGAAAAGAAACCGCAACAGAATCGTGAAAAAAGAAACGATAATAGAAATCGTGATAATAAGAATCGTCAAAATAAAAATAACGGAAATAAAAATCGTGGAAACAATCAAAACCGTGGAGGAAATGGTTTTGGTACCATGACAGATTTATTTAAAGATATCAAGCTTTAAGTATTGGAAACATCTTCTGGTAAAACAGAAGATAAATTTATTACTAAAAAGTAATTGACATATCTTATTAGTGTGGTAAACTAATTGTGCAAAATCAAATAAAGGAAGTCTTCGGGGCAGGGTGAAATTCCCGACCGGCGGTGTGCTTTTTAAGTGTAGTCCGCGACCTGCAGTTTGCAGCTGAACCGGTGTGATTCCGGTACCGACAGTACAGTCTGGATGAGAGAAGTATTTTCATTGCTAATTACTTTGTGAATTGAGCAATTGGTTTATCAGTGGAAAGAAATTCGCCCCAAGGTAAATAACCTTGGGGCTTTTTTAATGGTAAGACTTCCAAAAAAAGAAAAGGAGGTACTTACAAAGATGAGTACAACAACAGCAACACAGACAATGGCCAGACCAAAGATTGGGGCTAGACAAATCGCCGTAACAGGTATGCTTGGAGCAGTGGCAATTATTTTACAATTCTTTGAATTTGTAATTCCTATTATGCCTTCCTTCATTAAATTAGATTTATCTGATTTACCTGGACTGATTGGTTCTTTTGCTTTAGGACCTTGGTATGGCGTAGCAATCTGTCTGATTAAAAACATTTTCCACCTTGCAACTTCAAGTTCCGCATTAGTTGGAGAACTTTGCAACTTCCTGCTTGGTGCATCATTTGTTTTACCAGCAGGTTACATTTACAAATACAATAAGACAAAGAAGGGTGCTCTTATTGGAGCAGTAGTTGGAGCTCTTTGCATGGCATTATTTAGTTTCCCATCAAATTACTTTGTAACTTATCCTATGTATATTAATTTATATGGTATGAGCGAAGAAGCAATTCTTGGAATGTATCAGGCAATCCTGCCTTCTATGAAGAGCCTCACTCAGTGTCTGCTTGTATTCAATCTTCCATTTACCTTTGTGAAGGGACTTATTTCAGTTGCAATTACACTTTTAATTTACAAGCCACTTTCACCAATTCTTCACGGAAGAGAAAAATAAAAGAAACTTTTTAACATAACTTTATAATACCCATATTTATACACGCTATCGAGAGTGATTGGAACCTGGGAAACTTGAGGTCAATCACTTTTCGGTGGCGTTTTTCATTTGATTTTTGTTGTGGTATAATTTGATTGAAATTATGTGACGAGGTAAGAAGACATGAAGTTTGATATTAAAATTACTGACAAAGATATGTATCGTTTTAATCTTTACCACACCTATCATACCTTTAACGGTATCATTTCTGTTGTGGTAGGGATTTTTGTTTTTGTTGTTTGCTATTTAGTAAGGGATAAACTAGCGCCTACAGATGTGATAATGTATATCCTTTTGGGATTAGCACTTTTATTATATAGTCCTATTACCCTTTTTATTCGATCAAAGGCTCAGATTGCATCTTCAGCAGTGCTGCAAAATTCCTTGGGATACGAATTTAATGATGAGGGAATTTTAGTTACTACAGAGGTGGTTAGTGAAAATGGAGCAGAAACGTCTGCACTTTTACCATGGAAAGATGTTTATAAAATTGTAGAAACAAAGAAACAGCTTCTTATTTATTCTTCAAGAGTGAATGCTTATGTAATTCCATTAGAACAACTTGGAGAAGAAAAAGATGCATTAAAGGCATACATAAAAGAAAGAACGGAAGATTTCCGATTGAGTTTAAAAAAATGATAATTGAAACAAATTCAGAAAAAGAAACCTTTGAAGTTGGAAGAAGTTTGGGAAAAGTTGCCCTTCCGGGAGATGTATTTACCCTCGAGGGAGATTTAGGAGTGGGGAAAACAATTTTTACCAAAGGCTTCGCCGAAGGACTAGGAATAAAAGAAGATATTTCTTCTCCTACCTTTACCATTGTGCAGGTATATGAAGATGGCCGCCTGCCTTTTTATCACTTTGATGTTTATCGAATTGGTGATGTAGAAGAAATGGATGAGATTGGTTTTGAAGATTATGTCTATGGCCAGGGCGTATCTATGATCGAGTGGGCAAATTTAATTGAAGAAATTCTGCCAAAGAATAGTAGAAATATTTTAATAGAAAAAGATTTAGAAAAAGGATTTGATTATCGAAAGATAACCATAGAAGATTAGAATGAAGATTTTAGGAATTGATTCTTCTGGATTGGTAGCTTCTGTTGCCGTTGTAGAAGATAATGAACTCATTGGTGAGTACACATTAAATTATAAAAAGACCCATTCCCAGACCTTGCTTCCTATGTTAGATGAGTTAAAGCAAATGATTGAGCTTGATTTGGATAGTATAGATGCTATTGCTGTGGCGGCAGGACCGGGATCTTTTACAGGACTTCGTATTGGCTCTGCCACTGCAAAGGGATTGGGATTAGCGTTAGAAAAACCTTTAATTGCTGTGCCAACAGTAGATGGTCTGGCATTTAACCTTTGGGGTGCGAAAACAAATATTTGCCCGATTATGGATGCAAGACGAAACCAGACTTACACTGGATTATACGCTTTTGATGAGAAGCAAAGGTTTCAGGTTTTAGTAGAACAGTGCGCAGTAGATATT
>JAIKXK010000398.1 GCA_024684155.1 Lachnospiraceae bacterium
GGACTTTCAGGAACAGGTAAGACTACTCTTTCTACAGATCCTAAGCGTTTACTTATCGGTGATGATGAGCACGGCTGGGATGATAACGGCGTATTCAACTTCGAAGGTGGATGCTACGCTAAGGTTATCAATCTTGATAAAGAATCTGAGCCTGATATCTACAATGCAATCCGTCGTGATGCATTATTAGAAAACGTTACATTAGATGACAAGGGTGTAATCGACTTCGCTGATAAGTCAGTTACAGAAAACACTCGTGTTTCTTACCCTATCGATCATATTGAAAACATCGTTCAGAAGGTTAACGGAATTTCAGCAGGTCCTGAAGCTAACAATGTTATCTTCTTATCTGCAGATGCATTCGGAGTACTTCCTCCAGTATCTATCCTTACACCTGAACAGACTAAGTACTACTTCTTATCAGGATTTACAGCTAAGCTTGCTGGTACTGAAAGAGGAATTACTGAGCCTACACCTACATTCTCTGCTTGCTTTGGACAGGCTTTCTTAGAGCTTCATCCTACAAAGTACGCTGAAGAATTAGTTAAGAAGATGGAAAAATCCGGAGCTAAGGCTTATCTTGTTAACACAGGATGGAACGGAACCGGAAAGAGAATCTCTATCAAAGATACACGTGGTATCATCGATGGTATCTTAAACGGAGATATCTTAAAGAGCGATACTAAGACTATCCCTTACTTCAACTTCGAAGTACCTACATCTTTAACAGGTGTTGATGCAAACATCTTAGATCCTCGTGATACTTATGCTGATGCTTCTGAATGGGAAGAAAAGGCTAAGGATTTAGCTGCACGTTTCCAGAAGAACTTCAAGAAGTATGAAGGAAATGAAGCTGGTAAGGCATTAGTTCCTGCTGGTCCTCAGTTATAAGATCCAGATTACATTTAAAATTTTCAAACGAGAAGCCGAGTATTTTGGCTTCTCGTTTTTTAAAAGGGGAAGAAAATGGTTTCGATTATTATTTGCGCAGTAAAACTAAATGATTATTTCAAAGAATGCATCTCATCTTGCGTGACTCAGACCTATGAAGATATAGAAATTTTACTGGTTACAGAAAAAGGCACAGAGGATGAAGTTCTTTGCTATGAAATGGCAAGAAAAGATCCTAGAATCCGCGTGATTGTAAAAGAAAAGCACAACGTTGGAAAAGGAAGAAACTATGGATTGTCTGAAGCAAAGGGTGAATATATTTGCTTTGTGGATGCAGATGATACCTTTTACAATGAAACCTCCTTAGAGAGAATGCTTCTTTCTTTAATGGCGGAAAAAGGAGATGTGTTAGTTTCTAATTATGTAAGAAAAGTGGAGGATGAGATGATTCCTGTGGTGAACCACGGATTTAGTGAAAAGGATGATGTGTTATCGGAAGACTTCCGCTTCAAAGGATTTTTTTCTCAGGCTCATCTTAGTTTTGTATGGGCAAAGTTATATCGAAAAGAATTTTTAGATGACCATGAAATAGTATTCCCTGAAACTACCAATGGAGAAGACAGAGCTTTTAATATGTGCGTTTACAGTGCTAGACCGGATTATGTATTCTCTGATCAGGTGACCTATGTGTATCGAAACAATTTAGATTCCATTACCCATAGCTATCATGAAAAGTTTAAAGAAATATGGGAAGGAAACGCTGTTTTTTATGAACGATATATGGAAGGCAAAAATGAAAAGTATTACTTTGGAGATTTGCCGGCCTTTGTAATGATGTTTTCTCTCATATTCCATGTACGCCAGGAATACGAAAAGAAGACTTCGAAAAAGGATATTTTAGAAGTGGTAGAAGCTTATACCACAGATGATTACGTACAAAAGAAAATGTCATATTTAGTGGATCACAAAATTTGCAATCAGATTTCTGACTTAGGATACCGTGCAGGTACCGATAATTTATCAAAATGGATTGTGAAAAGGAGGAATGATTCCATTATCTTTGGATTAGAAAAAATCTTTGATTTATCCATTGATAAAAAACATTCTCCAGAAACACGAAATTAATACAAAGAGGAGTAGTAATACTCCTCTTTTTTATGGTATTATATTCTAGCGAAATTACGTTTTAGAAGGAGATTTTTATGAGTCTTTTGATTAAAGGTGGAAGAGTTATAAATCCTGCCACCAATACAGATGAAGTCTTAGATGTTTTAATTGATACAGAATCTAAGACAGTGAAAAAAATAGAAAAGGATATTAAGGAAGAGGGCGCACGCATCATCGACGCTACAGATAAGTATGTGTTCCCCGGATTTATTGATATGCATGTGCATTTTCGTGATCCAGGTCAGACTCATAAGGGAGATATTAATACAGAATCCCATGCTGCAGCCAGAGGTGGCTATACCACCGTTTGTGCAATGCCAAATACATCTCCGGTGGTAGATAATAAAGAGCAGTTTTGCTATGTCAGAGATAAGGCTGCTTCCGTTGGACTTTGTAATGTGCTTCAGGTAGGTTCTATTACAAAGGGAATGCAGGGAAAAGAACTTTCTGATATTTATGGTATGGCTGATGAAGGAATGATTTGTATTTCCGAAGATGGAAAGAGTGTAATGGACTCTGGTCTTCTTCGAGATGCTATGAAGATTGCGAAGGAGAAGAATCTTTCTGTATTATCTCACTGCGAGGACATTAACCTGGTTCAGGGTGGCGTTATGAACGCTGGTAAGAAAGCAAAAGAACTAGGTGTAAACGGTATTACAAATGCGGTAGAAAATATTATTGAAGCAAGAGATATTATGCTAGCAGAAGAAACAGGAGCACGCCTTCATCTTTGCCACTGTTCAACCAAAGAATCTGTAGATATTATTTCGGATGGAAAGGCAAAAGGCATCCAGGTTTCTGGTGAGGTTTGCCCACATCACTTTGCCTTATGTGAAGATGATATTCCTTCAAAGGAGGATGCAAACTTTAAGATGAATCCTCCGCTTCGCAGCAAAGAAGATGTGGAAGCGTTAAAGCTTGGATTAAAGAATGGCATTTTAGAAGTAATTTCAACCGATCACGCACCCCATAGTGCAGAAGAAAAATCAGGAGATTTCAATCAGGCACCATTTGGTATTGTTGGTCTTGAAACTGCAGCATCTCTTACCTATTCCGAACTTGTACTAGACGGATTTTTGACACCAATGCAGATGGCAGAAAAGATGAGCTACAATCCTGCCCGTATTTTAGGCATTGACAAGGGTGATATTTCCGTTGGAAAGATTGCAGATATTTGTATCTTTGATCCAGATAAAGAATATGAAGTAAAAGCAGAAGAAATGGCTGGAAAAAGTAAAAACTCTCCATTTATCGGATGGACTTTAACCGGTCAGGTTATTACTACCATTATGGGTGGAAAAATAACTTATGAACTTCATGAAAAAGAGGAGCCAAAAGGACTTAAAAAAGTAATTCAAAATATTACGGATAAGTTTAAGAAGTAAACTGAAATAAATTTTTAAATAAGAAGTATAGAAAATGAGGTAAAACATGATTCAGAAACTTATTGCAAACATTAAGAAAACAAATGCACCTATCGTTGTAGGATTAGATCCTATGCTTTCCTACATTCCTTCACAGATTTTAAAGAAGGCTTATGAGGAAAAAGGAGAAAACCTTTCCGGTGCAGCAGAAGCAGTCTGGCAGTTTAATAAGCAGATCGTAGATGCGACCTATGACTTGATTCCAGCTGTAAAACCTCAGATTGCCATGTATGAGCAGTTTGGTATTGAAGGTTTAATGGCCTATAAAAAGACCGTGGATTACTGTCACGAAAAAGGACTAGTGGTCATCGGGGATGTAAAGCGAGGCGATATTGGTTCTACTTCTGCAGCCTATGCAACTGCACATCTTGGTGCTGTTGAAATTGGTGGAAAGAAGTTTGCAGGATTTGATGAGGACTTTGCAACTGTAAATCCTTATCTTGGTTCTGATGGAATCAATCCTTTTGTGGATGTTTGTAAAGAGTTTGATAAAGGTATCTTTGTACTTGTAAAAACTTCAAATCCTTCTTCTGGAGAATTCCAGGATCAGGTAATGAATTCTACCGGAAAACCATTGTATGAATATGTTGGTCAGATGGTAGAAAAATGGGGTGCAGACACCATGGAAGGTGACTACACAAATGTAGGTGCTGTTGTTGGTGCTACCTATCCTGAAATGGGTAAGGCTCTTCGTGAGATTATGCCTCATACCTACATCTTGGTTCCTGGATATGGTGCTCAGGGCGGAACCGGTGCTGATCTTGTTCCTTTCTTTAACAAGGATGGACTTGGTGCAATCGTTAACTCTTCCCGTGGTATTATTGCAGCGTACAAAAAGGATGAGTACGCACGCTTTGGAGAGGAGGCATTTGCAGATGCATCCCGTGCTGCCGTAGAAGATATGATCAAGGATATCACTCAGTATCTGTAGAAAATAGATAAGGAATGTAGTTGTATGAGTAAAGAATTTGAGATGGCGAAGGTTGTAAGTCAAAAGGAACTGCAACCGGGGATATTTAGTATGTGGCTATCCTGCCACGCTGCAAAGAGTGCAGTTCCAGGACAGTTTTTAAATGTATATACAAAGAATAAGGAAAAGCGTCTTCCTCGCCCCATTTCGATCTGTGAAATCAATGGTGAAAAGGGAGAACTTCGATTAGTGTATCGTGTTACAAAAGAAGGAAGCGGTACAGAGGAGTTCTCTAAGTATGAGACTGGCGAAGAGGTTCGCATTTTAGGACCTTTGGGAAACGGTTTTCCAGTAGAAGATTTTAAGGACAAAAAGGTAATTTTAATGGGAGGTGGAATCGGTATCCCTCCTATGCTTGGAATTGCTGATTGCGTTGGAAAAAATGCTACAGCTGTTCTTGGCTATCGCGATAAGAATACATTTTTAACAGAGGACTTTGAACAGGCAGGAACAACACTTTGCCTTGCAAGTGACGATGGAAGTATCGGTGTCCATGGTAATGTTATCGACGCCATAAAAGAAAACAAGGTGGAAGGGGACGTGATTTTTGCCTGCGGACCAACCCCTATGCTTCGTGGAATCAAAGCCTATGCAAAAGAGAACGGTATTACCTGCTATATTTCTTTGGAAGAACGTATGGCTTGCGGAATTGGTGCATGTCTTGGCTGTGTTTGTCAGTCAAAGGACAAGGATCATCATTCTAAGGTTCATAACAAAAGAGTTTGTAAGGATGGTCCTGTATTTTTGGCTGAGGAGGTGGAATTGTAATGGCTTCATTAAAAGTAAATTTTGCTGGAGTGGAATTTCAAAATCCCATTACAACAGCATCCGGTACCTTTGGCAGCGGAATGGAATACGGAGAATTTGTTGACTTAAGTAAGCTTGGAGCTGTTACCACAAAAGGGGTGGCAGATCATCCCTGGCCTGGAAATCCTACCCCTCGAGTTGCAGAGGTAAAGGGTGGTATGTTAAATGCCATTGGTCTTCAAAACCCTGGAATTGAAACCTTTATTGAAAGAGATCTTCCTTTTTTGCATGAGAAGCATGCAAAGATTATTGTAAATGTCTGTGGACATTCTGAGGAAGAATACTTAAATGTAGTACGTCGACTTGCTACAGAGGATGTGGATTTATTAGAGATTAATATTTCCTGTCCAAATGTAAAAGAAGGTGGAATTTCCTTTGGTACAAATCCAAAGGGAGTGGAAGAAATTACAAAGGCCATTAAAAAAGAAGCAGTGCAACCTGTGGTTATGAAACTTAGTCCAAACGTCACCTCTATTACAGAGATTGCAAAGGCAGCAGAAGCCGGTGGAGCAGATGGTGTTTCTTTGATTAATACCATTACTGGTATGAAAATTGATATTGAGCGTCAAAGTTTTGTACTTGCTAATAAAACCGGTGGAATGAGTGGTCCTGCAGTTCACCCTGTGGCAGTTCGTATGGTATATGAAGTAGCAAATGCCATTTCTCTTCCTATTATTGGAATGGGTGGTGTGGAAACTGCAGAAGATGCCATTGAAATGTTACTTGCTGGTGCCACCATGGTATCAGTTGGAACGGCAAATTTCTACAATCCATATGCTACCATGGAAGTTGTAGATGGTTTGGAAAACTATTTAAACAGAAAAAATATTTCTGATGTAAATGATATTATCGGCTTAGTGAAATAAAGCTTAGATTATGGTATAATATTTGGCGTATTTTGGCGAATAAAAGGAGAATTTTCAATGGAAAGCTATAAAGAAGAGTTTATACATTTTATGATTGATTGTGACGTATTAAAGTTTGGTGATTTTGTGACAAAGAGTGGAAGAAACACTCCATTTTTTATTAACACTGGATTTTATCGTACAGGTTCACAGTTAAAGAGATTAGGAGAATATTATGCTCGTGCCATTAAGGATACCTTTGGCACGGACTTTGATGTTTTATTTGGACCTGCATATAAGGGAATTCCTCTTTCTGTTACTACATCTGTAGCACTTTCAGATTTATATGATACAGACGTGCGTTACTGTGCAGACAGAAAGGAAGCAAAGGATCATGGAGAGGGCGGAAAGCTTTTAGGTGGACCAATCTTAGATGGTGATAAGGTAGTCATTATTGAAGATGTTACTACCGCTGGAACTTCTATCAAAGAAAACTATCCTGTGATTAAGGCACAGGGGGATGTGGATATTCTAGGTCTTGTAGTTTCAGTAGACCGTATGGAAAGAGGTCAGGGGGAAAAGGCTGCCCTTGATGAAATCAGCGAAGTTTACAATATGAAGACAACTGCTATCGTTACCATGGAAGAGGTGGTAGAGTGCCTATATAACAAGCCTTACAATGGAAAAGTATATATTGATGATGAATTAAAGAAATCAATTGACGCATATTACGATCTTTATGGTGCAAAATAAATGAAGAATTCGAAAACTGCTATAAAAATTATTTTGTTTTTAATTTATATTGTGGTATTGGCATATCTTTTGTTCGCGGCAGAATCCTTTGGCCGGGATGGTGGATATGCAGGGGTAAACCTTGTACCATTTGCAGAGATTCATAGATACCTTACGAATATATCGAAAATAGGAGTTACCTTAGTGGTGATTAACCTCTTAGGAAATATCCTGTTGTTTGTTCCTTTTGGATATTTTTTGCCATCCTTATTTGGAGCAGGTAAAAGCAGACCGGTAACCTATGTTTTAATCTGCATGTTTTTTAGTATTATGATTGAACTTCTACAGTTTGTGACCAACGCAGGTTGCTGTGATGTAGATGATGTGATTTTAAATACACTAGGCGGTTTATGCGGATACTTATGTTATGAAATTTTACATTTGAAGGGAAGACGACGTTAGTGAGCGCAAGAAGACGAAGAAGATTCGAGGCAAAAAGACCAAAGTCACGATTGTCCATTTGGACAGCTGCTATTGGCGGAGGCATATTGATTTTATACGGAGTGCTTTTGGCCCTGACAGTAGCAGGATCAGATGAGGCTGCAAGATGGATGGCGGGGATTGGAGTCTTTGCTATGATAGGTGCTGCAATTGCACTGGGAAAAAGTATTTCCCCTTTTCGTGATCAGGGATTTGATACTCTAAACCGCTGGCTTGGAATGTTGCTGCCATTAGCGGCACTTTTGGTTTGGGTTTGGACCTATTTAGTGGGAATAATATTAGGTTAGGAAGAGAGTACTAAAATTTATGGAAGAACGTTTCTTACTTGTAAAAGAACGAATTTTAGAAATAGGAAAAGAGAATACGTTACCAAAGGAGTACAGTGAGTATTTTTCTCATGTAGCATCATTTTTAGGTGAAGTATTTGATTATAAGGAAGAACTGAAAAAAGGAATGTTACCGAGAGAAAAAGCCGAGGTAATATTTGCATCATTGTACAAAGACACAGAAGCAGGAGTGTATGAAGAGTCATATTTATCCCCTGCTTTTGCTGCGAAAAAATTAGGTTTGGAACAGGGACAGTTTTTGTCAGCATTATATGCAACTCTTCGTTCTACCATTCTTTGGGTGGCAGAAGAAAAACTGGAGTTTTTAACTGTTTATGCAGAACTATTTGTTCAGATTTATGGATGTTACGTAGCGGAAAGCGAAGGAGAAGCTTCTTACGAGTATGCCTTAAAAGAGGCAAAAGATGTGTACTATTATTTCTGGCATGACTATGCAGAAATCTTTGTGGAAGATTCTGTTCGCTCTCAGGTATTAGCAGAAGAAGGAATCTTTTCAGATATCGTAATGAACTCTGATCTTTCTGATTTATCTTATCTTTATCGCTATGGAAAAAATATCGGTAAAAATGAGATTGAAATGGCAGAGTATCTAAACAAACTTCCAGAAGAAGATATTTTATCCATGGCAAAAACCTTTACGGAAGGATACCGTATTGGGTTTGAAACCACAAGAAAAGATATTTCAAAGAAAGCTGCTGCAGGGATTCGCTATCCAATCGGTATGGAGCGAGTGGTTCGCCAGGCAGTATTAAACTTTAAGGAAATAGGTCTGTCTTCTACCTTTATGCGTGGAGGAATTGATACCAATACAAAAAACAAACAGTTTGAGTACGATCACAAAGACGATAAGGCTCTTTACTATGACAAAGGATATGTAGAAAGAAGACTTGAAGTACTTCGATTGGCCTTTGAAGAAGTAAAGGATGATGCCAGAAAATATGGTGGCCCTGCTGTCATTGAATTCTTTGGTGAGCCAAAGGTTAAACTTGTAAATCACAAAGAAAATATTGTAATGAGCGAAGATCAAAATCACTTAAACGTGTACGATCAAAGTAAGAGCAGTGCCATTACAAGAGAATA
>JAIKXK010000421.1 GCA_024684155.1 Lachnospiraceae bacterium
ATTCCATGCAACATTTACTACATGCTGCAAGGTATCATTTCCTTCGTGTTGTTCAAAGGATCCCATCTGCTTAATGTTTGAATCAATAAGCAGTCTGTTTAATTCTTCTATGTATAACTCTTTTTTTGTTTTCATATCTATAAAATCTTTACCCACTATTAACAATCCATATGGCACTCAGTTTTATACTTCTTCCGGCGCATCTATTATATCATCCTCATCTTCTCTTTGCTCCACAATTGGGATGAAATTGGCTGCAAAAGATTTTTTATCACGATGCTTAATATATACATATCCTACGGTACTAAACACCAAAGCTCCTACAAAGTTTACCCATAAATCCTTCATGGTATCATTAATACCAATATCTAAATATCCACCTTCGATTTCATATTCTGTTCCATCATCTAAATGTAAGGTCATACCTTCGATTCCCTGGATAATCACGGGTTCATTTTTTCCATCCGGGTTAATCAAAATACTTTTTATTTCATGTACCATATAATCCTTTTGCATATCTACTGCAAACAAAGAATCTCCGGTGTATTCAATAAATTCCCAGCACACTCCTACGGTCATGGAAAAACAGCAGGCTGTAATTGCAACAAACAAGGGAGATAAATTGACATGTTTTGAATTTCTATTTAATAAATCAACCAAACAAAATCCTATAGCGGCACATAAAAATCCATTAATGGTATGAAGCACCGTATCCCATCCAGGAATCATAATGTAAAAATCATTGATTTCTCCTAATACTTCTGCAGCAAAAATAAAACAATAAACTGACGTCTCTAATACCGTAGGGAAACGAATTCCAAGCTGTTTTTTTGCAATATCCGGAATGGTAAACAAGAATAGTGTAAATACTGACAACACTGCATTGTTATAATTTTCCATAAAAAACATGGCAATAGCACAAAAGATGGTTAAAACACGAAGTGTTACATACACCACTGCTGTAATTCGTTCTTTTTTCTTTAAGTTTCTTGACTGGTCCTTATAGTAGTTTCCTATTCTATTTTTTAATTCAGAGAATAATTTCATTTTATCTATCCAATTCTTAACTTTATTTCTTCTATCTGATTCTACAATAACTCCTAGAAGTTAAGCGAAGGTAAATTTCCTATATTTAAAAAAAATAAAATGAGCAAGTCCTATGGACCTGCCCATTTTACGTATATGTAAAAGAAAAGAGGAGATTATATTTTACATATTTCTATTAAACTTTCTATATTTATATCTTTCCTTATTATAAAACGCTTATTTTTCTGCTCTACGAGCCTTTAAGGTTTCAATATTTTCATTTACCTTCTTCTTAGATAATGGATAGAAGAAAAGTAATGAAAGTGCTAAAAGTACCATTCCAAATGCAGGAACTAAAGTTGCAAGGTTATAAATCTTATTTACTACATCTGTTTCAAATGCTGTTTCTACAGTGTATCCTGCCATGGTAAGTAAAAGTCCTGTAAGACCAGAAGCACCAGCCTGTCCAAGCTTTCTTGCGAAAGAATATACAGCGTAAACAGTACCATCTGAACGGTAATTTTGTTTTACTTCAATATCATCAATTACATCAATAATCATAGCCCAGCAAACTAAGTTAAAGGTTCCAAGACCAATATAACCGATTGCACTAAGAATAAAGTATACAAGTGGGTTATGTGTATGAATCACAAAGATAATAAATAATGTTACAGCTGCCACAATTGCACCAAAGGCTGCAATTTCTTTTTTACCAAATTTCTCAACTAACTTACCGATAAATGCTGCAAGAACTAATACCACGATACAGTTTACCAATGCACCAATAGAAAGGTAGGTTGTGTTATTAAAGTAGTTTGGATATACATAGTTACCCATGCCAGAAAGTGTTAACTGAACTAAAAGTAAAATAAGTGCTGATACAATAATTCCAAGGAAGGAACGGCTTGTAAATACAATCTTTAAGATTTCAGCTACATTCTTTTTGTCTTCTTCTTTGTTTTCAATAATGACACGTTCTGTAGAAAGTGAATAACAAACAAAGTAAACAACTACTGCAAGTACGGAACATACACCAGCTGCTACCATTAATTTGGTACCATCTAATACCTGATGTCCTTCTGCATCCTTAATATAAACTACTAAAGGAAGTACTGCTGCAATAACAATCTGTGCTACAGTTGCACCAATGTTTCTCCA
>JAIKXK010000423.1 GCA_024684155.1 Lachnospiraceae bacterium
CTCAAAAAAGAAATCCTGCATTGTTTTCTCGTAATGTAAGGTATCCACTTCATTTGATTTTACAAACAGCATTAAAGATATAATCTTATCTTCCGGAACATGGTTTTCTCCGATAAGTTGCTGTTTAATTTTTTCAAATTCACCAAGAACACTAATGGCCACATAGTCATATTCATATTCGCAGATTTGTTCCGGTAAAATAACAGGAATATCTTTCTCCTCATCATGTGAAGCCACTTTCCCTCGGTCTGCAAAAGCAACAATTTCACAACCAAAAAGATCCTCTTTTACCTTTTTATATTTTCTTCCATATCCATAAACAATGACTTTTACCATTTCCACCCTAAACGTTCTGTTCCCGAACCAAACTCACCTAAAAAATATTCTTCTTTTTCCTGTGGCAAATATTTTGGATCCATGTAGTAGTATTCCTCAGAAAGGCGTTCTTCAAAAGGAATAATTGCTTCTTCCTGTATGTCTAAAGAACGAAGCTGTTCTAAAATCTTATTCCTTGTAGCTTCACTTCCAACCGCAATAATATATAAATTATCCTTTGTCTGATCCACCTCATCTATTGTAACAAAGGAATATCCTTCAATAGTTTTTCCAGTATTTCCAGTTTTGTTATCAAGAAAGGCCCTCATATTTTCTACATGGTTTCTTTTTAATTTTTGATAGAGTTTTCTTCCGTAAAATCCACCACCAAAAATATAAACATTTTCGTAAATTCGGCATTGATGGATCAAGTATGCATAACTACTATTTTTGTGTTTTTGATCAGCCTCTCGCTTACATACTTTATATTCATTAAAGTCTGAAAAAAGCTCTGCTTCTTTCCACCACTGGTCGCATCCATTGGCATACTTGTATACCCATGGTCGCATTCCTTTTTCTCCCAAAAAATGCATCACCACCGGAGTTTCTGTAGGCAAAACCTTGTAGGAAAACTGGTTAAACTTTTCCTCCATATAAACAACTTTATCTTTGCAACAATAGTTTAATATATCCTGATCATTGAAGTACCAGTCTTTTCCAACCTGAGCAGAAAAACAATCTAACATTTTATCCTCACGTAATTTTCTTAGATTTAAATACAATACTCCTGCATTGAAATATTTATTTAAATCTAAATTTCCAAAGTTTGGGTACACAACCTTATCAATATCGCAATCCCATACCACTCCCATATATGCATCACTAATATCATAGGAAAGCATTTCTGAAATATCACTACATACTAAGGTATCGCAGTCTAAGTAGATGCACTCATCAATGTCTTCTAACAAATCCGGCAAAAAGAAGCGATAATAGGTCATCTGATTATAATGTCTTCCCTTATAATCTATTTTTTTATATTCTCCACCATCTAGTGTATGAAAACAGAAGGAAACTCCGTCATGTTTTTTTTCCAGTAAAGAAAACATACGACGACCTTCTTCCTGAATACTTCCATCCGTTAGTATATGGATTTCATAAACATCCTCCTTTGCCTTGCTTTTTAGCAATGAGGAAATAGAAACACAGCAAAGCAATATGTAATTATAGTCCGTAGCATAAACAATATGAATTTTACTCATAGCACTCCTCTTAATCGTATGTTAAAAAAACCGAAGTGTTTCTTCTACTATTTCGTTCCAGGATTGATCATCAGGATTCATTTCAATTATGTTCTTTGTTTTTAAATCCATATGAATCAAACTAAACAAAGACTGATGACTCTTTTGATAGTAAACTGCCATTTTTGCATCAGTAGATGAAACTATATCAAACAGCCCACTTCGAATCCCTATGATACCTCCAGCTTTATTTACAAAATCTAACACTATATCATAAGGCAAAAATAAACCTGTCGTTCCCTCGATGGCTTCCTCGTCTCCCGCTATATTTGTACAAACCGAATAACCCATTTGTTTCAAACGCCTAGCCATATCTGCTGCCGCTTCCTTCGGAATATTTCCAAGAGTATTTGAATAGGGAGCTAAAAGAATGGTGTTTCCCTTCTGCAGTCCATACTGCTCGAACAGTTCATCCGAATTTTTTTGCAGAAGTTCTATCCTTGTCTTTTTTACTTCTGATCCAAATACCACTCTCTGATGGGCCGTATTAAAATCCAATACCCGAAGCAAAAGTCCCAATCTTTGGGGCTTATCTTTTATAGGATAATTCACATTAATATTCAAAGAATTTGTCGTCTCAAATCCCCTATAACGAATGTATACAAGCATGTCATTCATATCATCCTGAGATATCACTTCGGAATCATATCCCATAATAGAAGCCACTTTTTTTGCCGCTGGTGATGTTACAAAAATCCGATAGCCACCTTTACAATTACGTTCTATATACTCTTTAAAATATAATCCCGCAACATAAATATCCCCTGATGCTTTCCAGGGGCTTAGGAGAAATTTTTCTCTCGGATACTTTTTTCTTAAAGAATTATATATCCTCTCCCCTTTTTTAAATTCTTTTTCAATATAATCTAAAAGTTCTTCATCCTCCCAATCATTAATATCTGGTTTTAGGTTCAGTAGGAAAATATTTTGATTTAATTTTCCGCCTCGTTTTTCTAGTTCATAAGCTACTTCCTCACATCTTCGATTGGTAACCAAAATAATGTCTTTTTCAAAATCAATCTTCTCTAACTGCTCTAGTCCAAATAAAGAGACTCCCTCAGAAACTGCCTCTTCACTGGCAGCATTTCGGTCTATCACACCAAGGATATTACAATCTCCATATACATCCAGACACATCCGGGCAACATTCGTATTTGCATAAAGATAAATATTCTTTTTCCTTACAGAGACAATCTTTTCTATCTCTTTTCTTTGTTTTAATACCACACATTTGTCTACCGATGTGACTCTATGATTAGTCAAAGAAACTATTCTGGTAGAAATTGTATTGATTTTTTTCGTTTCTTCCACCCAGTTCTTTGCTGCAAGAATCTCTGAATCACTGGGAATATGATCTAATTGAAAAATCACTCTAGCCACAATATCATCTAAGGTAATATTGTCATATCCAATCAGCTGATAAAAATCCCCATCTTCCATTGGAATAGATATATCGGAATATATACGTTTAAAGCATCCTAGGGAGTTTTCTACTCGTTCTATAGTATTTAAGTAATCCTCACTAACAATTTCCGTATATAACGCTAAGCCTATTCGTCCTCGAATATTATCAAGAATTTTCTGCGAATCAGATAGAACACAAAGTCCATAGTAGCAATGACTTTTCATAAACGTAGGTAAATACTTAACAATACAATCTA
>JAIKXK010000002.1 GCA_024684155.1 Lachnospiraceae bacterium
ACCTAATGATTCTGCATCTGTTGATGCGCTGGAACGGACATTTACTTTATCTGTAACACGAACGGTATAAGAATTTGCTTCTTTTTCTGCAGCAGCAGCTTCTTCCTGCGCCTTTTTTTCAGCTTCTTCTTTTTCCTTCTGCGCTGCCTCTTCTGCAGCTTTTGCTTCCTCTTCTGCCTTCTTTGCAGCTTCTTCTAAGGCAGTCTTATAATCAGACGCCCATTTCTGAATGGCAGTTGGAAGTGTTTCTGAAGTAAAAGTATTAAAATCTGCATCTTCTAACTGACGTTCATTGTACTTTGCCTGAACCTCTGCCTGAAGCGCAAGTAAATCTTCCTGTTGTTCAAATTCAGCAATCAAAGATGAAATAGTAGGATCCATATCATATTCATTGTTCTGCTGATTAAAGGCACTATAAACATTATTAATGACTAAACTTCCTGTCTCCTCATTACGAACTACATAGAAAAAGTCTAATCCAGGAGCTGTAGTTTCAAGACCTGCAAAGTGAATATCTACTTCTGCCGATACTAAATAAGAATTCTCATCCACACCACGTTTTGAATAAACAGTAACAATATCATAAGAATCAATATAATCAGATAAAAATGTAATATAGCTTTTTTCTGCATCTGAAATAGGGAACGCAATGGATGCTAAAGTATCTAAATCATTATTTGCACAAGAAGTATAATAAGTGCTCAATAATGTAGATATTTCAGAATCTGTGTCTTCCTCACTATAAGACTGATATGCCCCCGATAAAGGATTTGATTCTGCAGCTGAGTTATCTGTACCATAAGCCAATAACAAAAGCATAAGCACACAGACAATTCCTGCTCCAAAATAACGTTTCTTATCAGTAACAAAATCTATACAACGAAAAAATATATCTTTAATTTTATCCATAACAATTCCTTTCTTGCACAAAAGTGCAATGTAGACGACTGGATTCGAACCAGCGATCTTCAGAGTCGGAGTCTGATGCGTTATCCAGCTACGCTACGCCTACAAAACAGTCAAAAAAGACCTTAACTATCTTATCAAATGGCCTATCATAAGTCAATGTAGCTAAGGATTTCATCCGCAATGGAATCTAAGCTTTTCCCATCCACTACAATGGTATAATCGCAAGCCTTTTCATAGAAAGGTACCCTTTCATTCAAAAATTTTTGAATATCTTTCACTGTCTTTTTTCCTTCTAATAAAGGACGTCTGTTATTTCGTTTTACACGTTCTAAAATCGTTTCTGGTGTGGCTGACAAAAAGAAAACTCTTCCACCTTTTTTTATTTCTTTTTGATTTGATTCAAAGGTAGCAACGCCACCACCACAGGAAACAATAACCTTAGACTGTTTCGTTAAAGAAGCCACCACTTCTCTTTCCACCTGTCTAAAGTAATCTTCTCCTTTTTTTTCAAATATTTCAGGAATAGTCATTTTTTCTTTTTTTTCAATTAACTCGTCTGTATCCATAAGTTTCCAGCCTAACTTTTTTCTTAAGGTTTTCGATACAGCAGTTTTACCCACTCCCATAAATCCTATTAAATATATATTATTCATTTTTATCTCCATAATATTTATGAATAAATGAAAGTACTCTTTCTAATTCTTCCCTGGGCATCTGTCCTGGAGCAGAAAGAGCTCCTACAGATCCAAAGGTTATACAAGACCCAAAGATTTCTCCCGCAATACGGCTAATCATTCCCATTCGTCCCATAGACATGGTAACAACAGGAATACTTGGATTCTCCTTTCTAAACAAATCTGTTACTTTCAAAAGACTAAGAACATCAGAAACTTCTCTTGGCATTACTGCAAGTTTTACGATATCTGCATCTCCTTCTTTCATCTGTTCTAACAATGTCATCATAACACTTTCCTCTGGAGTCTCACGAAAATCATGATGAGAAGTAATAACTAATGCTCCTCTTTCCTGAAGTTTTTTTATTAAACGCTCTGGCTTTTCGAAAGTGAAAAATTCCACATCTATAAAATCAGCAGCATGAACTCCTGACATAGATACTAATGTATTTGAAATTTCCAAAGGAGAGAACTTGCACTGTCCTCCCTGGGCTAGAGAACGAATGGTTACCACTAATACAGTATCTTTTGTAAGACCTCTCATAGTCTCTAACAAGGATTTTACCTTTTCTATATCAGCTAAATCCTCATAAAAATCTGCACGCCATTCTAACATCTCTACATCAGAATCTACTAAATCTCTGGTACGGGATAAAATAGCTTCCTTTGTTGTCTCTACAATGGGAACACACACAAGCGGCTTATTGTTATCAATATATCTTCCCTTTACTATAACTGGCATAATTCCTCCAAAAAACTAGTCTGCCATATCACAAACTTCTAAAATCAATCGTTCTGTATCTTCCCATCCAAGGCAGGCATCTGTAATAGACTGTCCATAGGTCTGATGATCTGAAATCGGCTGATTTCCTTCTACTAAATAGCTCTCTACCATAACGCCCTTTACCAGGGATTTAATCTCACTAGAATACTTTCTATTATGCATTACCTCTCGAACGATTCGAATCTGCTCTTTAAACTGTTTATTTGAATTTGAATGATTTGCATCTACAATACAAGCCGGATTTACAAGATCCATTTCCTCATACATATTGTGAAGACGAATTAAGTCCTCATAGTGATAGTTTTGTGTAGTGTTTCCATGTTTTGAAACTGCACCTCTTAAAATTGTATGTGCCAAAGGATTTCCTGAAGTCTTTACCTCACTTCCAGCAAAGGTAAAGTGGTGAGGATGCTGTGCTGCATAAACAGAATTTAGCATTACTGAATAATCTCCAGACGTTGGATTTTTCATACCACTGGCTACATCAAATCCCGATACTACCAATCTATGATGCTGATCTTCTACACTTCTTGCTCCAATGGCAACATAAGATAAAAGATCATCCACATACGGCCAATTTTCTGGATATAACATTTCGTCTGCCGCCGTAAGATGAGTTTCCTCCATGGCACGAAGATGCATTTTTCGTACTGCAATAAGACCTTCAACCATATCAGGCTTTGCAGTAGGATCTGGCTGAGACGCAATTCCCTTGTATCCGCTTCCTGTAGTACGTGGCTTATTGGTATAAATTCTAGGTACAATATAAACGCGATGCTGTACTCTTTCCGCAACCTTTGCAAGGCGATTAATATATTCGCAAACACTATCTTCGTTATCTGCAGAGCAAGGACCTACAATCATAAGGAAACGATTGTCTTTTCCTGTAATAATATCCGCAATTTCTTTATCTCTTTTTGCCTTAATTTCCTGT
>JAIKXK010000011.1 GCA_024684155.1 Lachnospiraceae bacterium
TTTAGCCTTGCCCCTAATTCTGATCGCACTGTTTCCATACCTGCAGCTTCATAGTAGTTGTATTCAGAAATTCTCTCCTGAATCAATTCCGTAATAATTCGAATATCTGTGTCCAAGCTCAATACATTCTGATCATAACAACCAGATATTTTTACATTGTCATTAATATCATTGACTCGCTCTTGTAAGGTATTTAAAAGATTAATAATACTTCTGGCACTTTCCTTTGCCTCTGATGAATATGAAGCCTTTTGTAAACTTTCAAAGGACACAACGGCATCTGCAATCATATCATCAGGATTTTCCATATTTAACTCAGATTCTATCTCTTCCTTATTCATGGAACGAATGACCATTTGATACATGACTGCATCCATATCTTCTTTAAATTCAATATTATATTTATTGGCAATGGTTACATTTTGTCCAATGGTATTGTACTCTTCATAAAATCCATACATATTGTAAATCAAAAACAAGGTAATTAAGGTATAAGGAATAAACAGTACCGCTATAATCATTCCAAGTTTTCGCTTCAATGATATTTTTCGTAACCGCCGATAAATTCTACCAGCGAATTTTTTTATCACTCTAGTTTCCTCCCCGGGCACGGTACTCCTTTGTTGTCATACCCTGTGTCTTTTTAAAAGTATAGCTAAAATAATGAGGATCCTTATACCCAACCTCATAAGCAATTTCAGAGCTTCTCTTCTTTGTGGTCATTAAAAGTTCTTTTGCCTTCTCCATTCGCTTTTGGATTAAATACTCAATAAAAGTAGTACCCATTTCCTTTGAAAAACTGGAAGACAAATGGTTTGGACTAACATTTACAAAAGATGCCACCTTATTCAAGGACATATCCTCATCTGCAAAGTTTTCGTCAATATAAGAAACTGCCTTTGTAAGAACCTTTCCATATTTCTTTTCTGCAGAATTATCTCTTAAATGGATTGCTTCTTTTAACACATTTTTTAAATATGTAATGATTCGTTGTTTATCCTCACTACCACTTCGAATAATCCCTTCAATTTCTCCATACTGTGTTTCTATGGGTTGTGTGTCGATTCCTATTTCATTTAAGAAACGTACCACTGCTACATACATGTCCATTGTAATATAACTGATAAAGATCAATGACTTTGCATTTTTTTCTCCAATATTTAGATAGATATTTTCTACAAAAGACTCTACCTCATCATAGGTTCCTGTCTTAAGGAAGTTTTCCACTGCCTTTCCTGCACTATCATTGGTTAGGGCAATACTAATATCCATTACCTCCGGATGATTTGTTTCCTGTTCCTCTAAATCCTTAGCATAGATAATCTGATTTTTTTCTACAAAAAAACGCTTGGAAAATGCTTTATTTGCTTCAAAGTAGGTTTCTTTCACCTGACTTAATCGATCCACAATGCTTCCTACTCCCATGTAATAAGATGCATTTTCCATATCATCTACTATGGATGTAATATCATCAAGGATTTCAGGAATTTCATCGGATAAAACCTCCCTGTCATTTCCCACCATAAGAAGAGCAAAGCCCTCTTCTTCTCGATCAAAAATAAAGCAATTGTCATAAGGAATTACTACCTCATCCAGTTTCCTGCAAAACTCATTTCTGGTTTCCGAATACTCACTTCCGCTTTCACCTTCTACTGACAACGACAATAAAACCACGCAAAAATACCTGGCTGATAAATTAATATAAAGTTCTTTTCCCTGAGATAATACTTCAGACATGGACATGGTATTCATCACAAGAGAAGAAAATAACTTCAATCGTTCTTGTTCCACGGTCTCTGCCTTTTCTTCTTTGGAATACAGTGCCTGATGTTTCTTTTCTTCTTCGATTTTTTCCTGAACACCCTTGATTTTTTCTAAAAGAGCATTTGGTGCAATCGGTTTTAAAAGATAATCTGTAACTCCAAGACCAATCGCTTTTCTGGCATATTCAAACTCATCATACCCAGATAAAATCATAATACGAGTGTCCGGAAGTTCCTTTCGCACCATTTCGGATAATTCCAAGCCATCTACAAAAGGCATTTTAATATCTGTAAGTAAGATGTCCGGCTTCGTATCTAAAATCATAGGGAAGGCTAATTCCCCATCACTGGCTTCTCCAACAAACTCAATATCTTCAGAAGCCCAATCAATTCGTTTTCGAATACCTTCGCGCATAGCGATTTCGTCTTCTACTAAAAATAATTTAACCAAAATTATTTCCCCCAAAAGAAAACATTGTGCGGATGTTTTCTCAAATATATAACCCTTTCACCCAATTGTACAATTCCTTCTCCCTCAAGAATTTGTAACTTAGTTACTATAATATAGTTATTTTTTTAAATCTGCAACCTCAGAGACTTTTATTTGCTTTTCTAAACATGGGATTTGCATTACAATAAAGCTATAGCAATAAAGGGGTGATGCATATGGAAGAACTTATGACTGGCATGAATTTATCAGTGTTTTTTGTACGACTGATTATTATTATTCTCGCAGGTTTTATTATCGGATTTGAGCGCCAATTAACAGGCCACAATATCAGCTTTAAAACAACAATTTTAATTGCGATTGGTTCCTTTGCCTTTGTATCTGTGGAAATGCTTTTAGATACCGGAGATGATCGAGTTGTCGCAAATATTATCACCGGTATTGGTTTCCTATGTTCCGGTGTGATTTTTAAAAACGGTACCTCCGTAAATGGCTTAAATACCTCTGCCACTCTTCGGTGTACTGCTGGTATCAGTGTATTAATTGGTTGCGGTTACATTTACCCGGGTTTAATTGCTACCGCTGTTTTAGTAGGGTTAAATATTCTTTTAAATTTTGTTTCTAACCGAATTGAACCTTTAAGCATTTTCAAAGAAATGAACGACTGTGAATACACCATCACTGTGATTTGTCTAAAATCAGATCAAAAGAAAATCAAAAAAATTATTCTGGAACATCTTTCCACGAAGTTAACGGTTTCTTCCTTTGAAATTGAAACCCTAACCGGAGCAAGATGCAGACTCATTGTAAAGCTACATGCTTTAGGTGATCCCACCAAAGAACTGTCTCAGATTTGCGATCGGGTTTATGAAAAGGATGTTATTTCCGTATCATACGAAAGCGGAGAAGACTCTTAAGTCTTCTCCACTTTCTTTTAGGTGTTTATAGGATAATTGTTGTTATAACTTCACACGGTAAATCATAACCCGTTTTTTATCATCAGCTACCTTCATTGAAATTCGTGTTACAAACCCAACCTTCTTTCCCACCATAGCTCTTGCATCTGTAAAGAAGGTTCTCTCCTCTAAGAAGGTTGTTTCACATTCTTTCGCAAATTCTGTTCCATCGTCCACTGGAAAGTACATGAGTGCTTTATCAGTTAGTAAGCGCTGATTAAAGCAGTTTGTGAATTTGATTCCATCATATGTGGGATCGTGTAA
>JAIKXK010000078.1 GCA_024684155.1 Lachnospiraceae bacterium
AATTTTACAAAAAAGGATTTAGTTTTCAGTATAGAAGAAAACTCCTTCCATTCTGATCTGATTTCTTTCCAAAAAATAGCAATGATCAAAGGAAATAAAATAACATATACCAGAAATGAATCCCATTCAGGCCCTATGTAGCCTTCGAGCAATTCCCACAATCCAAAATTTATCAGGTAAAAAGATGTGATAGCCAATATTCTCTTCAAGTTAACACCTCTTATCATACTTCCACTCCAATTAGGTCGACAAACGTCGATTTATCGATTTGTTATGCTAAAGATATTATTACACAACAAATTAAAAATCCAAGTTTTTACTGACTTACAGTATACAGAACTGTATAGTCTAAAAAAGGATGTAGCGTATCTAGCTACACCCTCACAAATCTAAATTATCATAGAAGTTCCATATTTACAGAGAAAATTTCAAAGTCTCTTAATCTATCTCATGTTTTATGAAATATCTGACCTTACTCAGACACCTCGTATTATGACTCGTTTACTAATTTTCCTGTCATATGCTCCGGAATCAACTCCAGGCAGTGAACATTTTTAAAGAAATGTTCCATCTCATGTTCAAGATATGCTGCATCATCTGTAAATTTTCTAGTGAGTTCTTCGCAAATCATACGCTTTTTATCCTCATCTGTCACTTCACAAAGACGTCCAAAAACAATAACACTATTAATGTTAAGGGCCCAGTCTCCCTCTTTGCGATAACCTTCATCATACACACAGAAACTTACTTTGTCACAGTTTCTAATCGCGTCAATCTTATGGCCACTTTTTGCACCATGGAAATAAATATGTCCATCCTTTTCACAATACCACTGATTAATAGGCATGCCATAAGGATATCCGTCATCTCCTAAAACAGAAAGCACCCCTCTTTTTTGTTCCTTTAACACACGGATGCATTCTTCCCTGCTAATCTGCTGTTTGATTCTTCTCATTTCACGAAACATTCTAGTCACCTCATATCCTTTATTTATGATAGGAAATCATTCGTTTCCATCCTTCCCTTGCCTCTTTGCAAAGAGGTATGAACGGATAACAATGATACATCTCTTCCCCTATTTCTGCAATCACTTTTACACCATCACGTTCTAAGGCTGCTTTAATAGGTTCGTATGCTGCATATAAAACCTCATGAGAGCCATAGCAAAGGTACACCTCCGGTAACCCATGAAAATCCCCTTTTTCCAAATAAAACATATAATCTGGAATTTGATTATTTGATTTTCTCATAATATGTTCTGCCATTTCCATAAAACTGGCAGAAATAGCTACATCATAAGCATCTAACTCTTTTGCTCTTTGTCGAACCTGATCGGAGCCTAAACATTCTCCTGGAGAAGAAGTATATATTTTTTGTGGATAAGCTAATCCTTCCTGCTTTGCATTTATATGAGCTATTAATCCCAATGCTAGGTTTCCACCAGAAGAACTTCCAGTAACCATCAGCTTATTTGCTGCATATTCATCTATTACTTTTTTATACAAATCATAAATCCAGTCATAGACGGTTGCAATATCATTTTCAATACACAAAGGGTAATAAGGTACAATCATATCCCTACCAGTCTCTATGGCAATCTGTAATGCTTTTTTTATTGAATCCGGTCTTGGATACTTTACCATTCCTCCACCAATCAAAAAAAGACAGGCAAATTCAGAAGGTTTTTTGTGACGAAAATAAACTACGTCCTCCCCCTGAAATTGTTCCACTGTCACTGTTATATCCGGATGAGAGAGATTTGGAATCTTTTTATTCTCTGCCTGCTTTCCAGCCAGGTCTAATAATTTCTTCTCCTCACTTGGAAACATTTTCTTTTTAATTCCACTACATTTTACAAGTTTTCGAAGTATACGATACTTCAATGATAACTTTGCCACACCCTTCGCCTTCTTCCTGTTTTATTTTCTCCTATTCTGGCAAGCTTCCCTTTTTAATATTTTCTTTTATGATTTTATCCGTAACCTCAGTAAATAATTTTTCTGAGCCAAGCTTCGTCTTATTCTGTCGACCATAAACTGTTTTTGAATTTACCTTATGTTCCTGCCAATCACTACCACCATTACTATTATTTAAAATCAGTGGTTGTAAGTTATCCATGGCATGGGCATACTTTGCCTCCGGTGTTTCATAAGCTTCAAATTCATCAAAAATAGAAATCAGCTCTTTCTTCTGATCTTCAGGTAAAAGGGAAAAGATTCGCTCTTTTGCGGCATCCTCTCTGGCTTTTTGTGTCTTTAATCCCTCCTCATCATAGGCATAGGTATCCCCTGCATCAATCTCTACAATATCGTGAATTAAGCACATTAGCATAACTCTTGCAATATCCACCTCTTCGTTGGCATATTCTCTTAAAAGATAAGCCATGATCGACATATGCCAGGCATGCTCTGCGTCATTTTCTCTTCGTCCATGACCTGAAAGATGAGTTTGTCTTAAGATATTCTTTTCCTTATCAATTTCTAAAGAAAAATCCATTTGTTTTTTTAATCTATCGTCCATTTATGTTCTCTTTTCTCCTTCTATTGATAAATATTTTCCCGGCTTTACTCCTGAATAATTCCTTTTCTTTTACGATATAAATGAATGGCTTCAAAAATAGCATCAAAGAACATATAAGATCCTACTGACATGGTATACCAGGTCAAACTTACATCGGAAGAAACGATTAAATATCCACCGAATATAAATGATAACACTGTTTCAAAAATATAGCGTGCTTTGGCTAATTTGTTTTCGCCACAACTATGTACTCTTAAGGCACAATGGTAGGAACTCATAATAAAAAAGATTCCTAATATGATACTTGAAACCAAAAATAGTGCGTGATCTTTTACGATTAAAATGGCGTGGATAACAATTAATATAATACTAATATTTACACGCAAACGTTCTTTGTAAAAATTAAACTTTGACTTGATCAAATGATATCCCGTAAGACCAAGTTGATATGCTACGGCCCCAAAAATCAAAATAGCAAATACAACTTCAATTAAGTTTTCCGGAATCTTATAACATAAAATACCAACTAAAATAGAACCGGCAATTCGGAGGATTGTCTTTCCATCACTTTTCTCATCCCAAAACTTCCATAATGGAGAGTTTTTAAAATCTCCTGTTACATTTTCTCTTACACTTTTTAAAGGATTTAAACCTTCCGCATTTTCACCTAGAACAGAGACCAAAACATTCTCAATTGCAGCGGGACCTTTTTTCGTAAAGTCCTCTATGGTAACCGCTCCATCCTCCGCCATAGTATCAAAAATAGAATTTACAAAGGCCTGACGATCTTCAAGGTTATCCATCTTCTCAATGAATTTATCCAAAAGACCATTTAGAGCATCTGCATAGACATCATGATCTTCTACTTCTTCAAACTCTACTCCTTTAATCTGCCAACTCAACATACTGTGTTGCATCATCTGAGTTGCATCACTTTTTACAATATAACTTTTTGTAATTTCTGGTTCAAAAATTGCACCTACAATACAAAACTCCGGGGTAGTACGGATACATTTATGATTAATAGCTTGAATCCGGCTGGTATCTAAAACATCTGGACAAAACCCTGGACTATCATTTAAAAATACCCGCTTAACCTTTGAAAACTCCTCTTTTTCCAAAAATGCTGATGCATATAAGGCAAGATTTCCCCCTTTGGAATGTCCACCGATATAGCAAAACTTGTTTTTTGCAATCATACGTTTTGCATAATCAAGGGCCTGTTTTTGCGCCGGCACTTTACAGTAACTAAGCATAAAATCTTCTTTCCATCCCACGATAGTATCATCGGTGCCTCGATAAACAATATAGGCATTTTCTTCATTAATATGAAAAGTCACTGCCGCAAATTGTTTGTTTTCACGGACTTCCGTATTATCCTCGTAATCCGTTACTAAAATATCCGCAAAACGCTTTGACTTTGCACAAGCCTCTAAAAGTTCTCTATCTTTTCCATCAGAAGAGAGAATTCGAAACTCCGCTCTATCTCCCAAATGCTCCCATATTTCAGCAATGGTATAGCTTTCTTGCGCCATAAAAAGTTCTGTCATATCAAGATAACTTAAGTGACAAAAAATAAGATTGTCCACCTTATTCATTGGGCGCTCTTCAAATGTAAAATCTCCTCGCCAGGATACGTAATCTATAATGTTCGCCATATGCAAGTCTCCTTTTTCGTTTCACTCTCTTATCCCACTTATTATTTTGTTGCCAGAATAAACTCATTAATTCCCTTTGTTCCAAGCGAATTAATATCGCTAAATCCATTTTCTTCTATTAAAGATTTAATATTAATATCTGTATCTCCATTAAAAGCATAGGAGAAATAATCTACTGTTGTAATAAATAACGTAGTCTTTTTATCAAACTCTTCCCCGTTTTCCTCTACAAATGATTCAAGATTGACAGGTTCAATACATATAACCCGATTATATTCTATCTGATTAACCACTTCCAGAATATCCTTATATACAAAGGATTTATTTGTGACCACTACAATCTGCGACACCTCTTTTGCATCTTCAACAATAGTTGCTACTTCTTCATGTAATAATGCAGACTTTAAATTATCACATTTTGTATAACTGACAGCGGTTAAAACTAGCAGCAATCCAAGTACTACATAGAGTATTTTTTTCGAAGCAACGTACTTATAAACAAAAGAAACAACACTCAAAACAATAACAGGATAAACAATCCAAATATAACGACTACCAACATTCCAATCATCCAACATCATATCAGGTGAAACCTTTGCAATGATCAATAAATATAACACCAGCACAAAGATGAAATAAAAAATCCCATTATTTCTTTTTTCCTTTGCCGTTTTCTTTACTACTGCTAAAACAAAAGCAATAACTATTCCACC
>JAIKXK010000104.1 GCA_024684155.1 Lachnospiraceae bacterium
TACAGTTGATTGCAATGTTTCCACTACTATCAGTATATGGTTATCAGTCATACCGCTACTATACAAAACAGGAGTCTTTGATTATTCATAGACCTCGTACCGATTACTCCACAGCAGAAAATATTTTGCACTGCTTAAGAGATGATTCAAAGTTTACTCCACTTGAAGCGAAACTTTTAGACGTAGCATTAATCCTCCATGCTGAGCATGGCGGTGGTAACAACTCAACCTTTACCACACACCTTGTTTCATCTTCAGGAACAGATACCTACTCTGCTATCTCTGCAGCTCTTGGTTCCTTAAAAGGTCCTCGTCATGGTGGAGCAAATATCAAAGTAGTAAATATGTTTGCTGATATGAAAAAGAAGGTTAAGCATTGGGATTCTGAAGAGGAAGTATCTGCTTACTTAAAGGCTTTATTGAACAAAGAAGCTTTTGATAACGCTGGTCTTATCTATGGTATGGGACATGCAGTTTATTCGATCTCCGATCCACGTGCTGTTGTATTTAGAAGATTCGTAGAAGACTTGGCCGTAGAAAAGGGTTATGAAAAAGAATTTGCTCTTTATGCCATGGTGGAAAAACTTGCTCCTCAGATTATTGCTGATGAGCGAAAGATGTACAAAGGTGTTTCACCAAACGTGGATTTCTATTCAGGCTTTGTATATCAAATGCTTGGTCTTCCAAAAGAGCTCTACACTCCTATTTTTGCCATTGCAAGAATTTCTGGATGGTCCGCTCACCGTATGGAAGAGATTTGCCTGCACAACAAGATTATGCGTCCTGCATATATGATGCAAGGAGATCACTTAGATTACACACCAATTGATGAAAGATAAAAAATATCCGGGTTTGGTTTAGCCAAAACCCGGGTTTTATATTTTATGAAACAATTATTTTCAATGCTTTTCTGGTAAAATGATTTCTACATGCAAAACTTTGCAACTGATTTTCTAAGTACATAAGAAAAATATACCCAGCCAATAACAAAGATTAAAATCAATACTGCATTTAAAATGGATGTAATATCAGATCCTGCTTCTATAATTCCGAAATCAAAAATAACACTGTAGACTCCATAAACCAAAGATACTACACCAAAGACACAGGCTGGCATAAAAATTGCTTTACATAGTCCCTCTTTGTCCTTACATTTTCTTACATCTTCTGGAGCGACAAAGGTAGTGGGAATATTTCCACCCTTCACTCTTACTGCACAATAGGCAATGTACACTCCCAACACCAAAATAATAATGTCAAAAATTTTCATAATGTCAAAACTCATGTCCTATCTCCTCGTTAGTTTCATTTTCCCACGCACTTGATACATTATAACAGATATTGTACAAATTTAATACACAAATATGTTTTTTTGATGATATTTATTGACTGATTGAATTTCCGGTAGTATTCTATTTAAGGATGTTTTTTGGGAAAAAGGACATCCATTCGTATTCACAAACATAACTTGTAGTAGGAAAGAGAGAAATGTTATGAGAAATTATGAAAGACCGGTTGTACTCGTAAACAGCGAGTTAACTGAGGGGGTTTATGCAGCTTCAGGAGATTCATGCTACACTGCTACTGCAGTAATTACACAGCGCCCTGAAACAGGAAGAGAAAACTATTGTATTCAGTTAAACGGAACACATCATGCTAACCATCACTGCAATCAGTGGCAGCAAGCTGTTATTTCATTTAACCAGACCGTTACTTATCAGAGTTCACAGGGATCTATCGTAGGTTCTGAATCAGGTACAACACTTACCATTCAGTACAACTATCACCAGAACGCCAGTACAAACATCGGATTAGGTGATTTATACGTTACTTCTGCTGACGGACTTGCAATTACAGGATTCTACATTACAGATGAAGGACATACCTTCGATGGAGACTCCTTCTAAACTACGTTTACCAAAGAAACCGCTAATGCGGTTTCTTTTTTTTGCATTCTTTTCGCAGTTAAAAATCTAATATGCGCTGATTGATTTCATCCTGAGTAAGGACCTCACAACGAAGGGAGCGAATGCTGTATACCCTAGAGCACATTGTAAGAACCGTAGGTCTGTGAGTCGTCACAATACAGGTACGGGGATAAGTATCTGACATAATGTTTTTTAGAACCCTGCGTTCTGTTTCTACGTCCAGAGCAGAGGTTGCTTCATCTAACAAGAGTACTGGCGCTTTACGAAGCAGAGCTCTTGCAATAGAAAGGCGCTGGTTTTGTCCCTCAGATAAACCGCCTCCACGCTCATGGAGCTTGGTATAAATTCCATCTGGTAATTTCTCTACAAACTCCCAGGCACATGCTTCTTTTAACACTTCTACTATTTCTTCATCTGTGGCATCCTCTTTCACCTTGCGTAAATTCTCTGCAATGGTACCTGAAAACATGGTATTTCCCTGAGGTACGTACGCAAAAAACTGTCGGGAAAACGGCGCCAACTCAATGCCTTCGTCGCTGGATGCTTTCTTATTACCAGCATAGAGATATTTTTCTCCAGCCTGGGGCTTTAACAGGGCCAGTATCAATCGTAGCAAAGTGGTTTTTCCTTCTCCAGAAGGACCAACCAAAGCCACAATCTCATGGGGATGAGCTTCAAAATTTGCTCCCCGAAACACTTCTGTTCCTGTGTGGTATGTATAATCAATATGTTCCAGTTTTAAGCTAATGCCCTCACTTCGATGAGCTTCTTCATAAGCCTCTGCTTCACTTCGTTTCGAATAATCCTCCTGTGGCATTTCCACAATATCCATCAAACGTCTTGCAGATGTAGTAAGAGAAATCGCTCCAGGAACTAAGGACACTAAAGAATTTAACGCTCCTGTAAGATTTCCAGACATACTTAAAAATAAGGTCATAGTACCATAGGAAATCGCTCCAGAAAACACTCGATAAATTCCCCAGCCATAGCAGGCGTAGGAAACTACCATGCCGATAGAGGTCATAAGAAGAGATGTCTTTATGGAAAGTTTTTGAAAATCCACCTTCATATCCAAATATTCCTGCTGCAGTTGTTTTAAATACCTTCCATACAGTCCTACCAAATCAAAGGCTTTAATGGTTTGAATATTTACAAAGGTCTCCTGGTTAAATCCACTCATTTTTGCGTTCATACGAGCGGAACGGTCATTATTATTTCTCATTCGCTTCATTAAGGTCTTTGACATAATAAGACTTACCGGAGCAGACAATAAGGCAAAAATTGCAAAGGTTGGATCGTAATAGAGTACAATGGCTAAAGATCCTATAAACTTAAAGGTGTACATAATGGCATTTGGAATGTAATTTAGCACACCATCGGAAATATTTGACGTATCTGATGACCATCTTGTCAATAAATCTCCACTGTGATATTCCGTAATACTTTCCCAATCTGTGATTAATATTTTTTCAAAAATTTCACTTCGAATTTCATTATCCACTTTGAGAGAAATAAGCATATAAAGATAGTTTGTAATCTGATTAAAAAACATACTACCTACAGCTAATCCAATCGTAATAGCAAAATACTTTACAACCTCTCCTGCCTGATGGCCGGTAATAATATCAATTAAATCCCTTGAAACTAAAGAAGAACCAAATGAAACCAGGATGCCAAGCAATCCTATTACCGTATATAGAACCATTGCCATCCAGTATTTTTTTGCATAGAGATAAATCCATTTAAATTCTTCAAAGACTTTCTCTATACTGCCATCTATCCACTTGTTAATAAACTTCTTTAAGAATTCCACTGATCAATTTCCTTTTTCATAAACTCTGCTGCCTCGTCATTTTTAGTGCAGCGAAAACTCCAGACTCCTATTCCAAAAGCCACAAGTCGTTTAGCCATATCTAAATTATTATCAAGGCCTCTCTTTGTCCAGGCAGGAGAAATCATTCGTTGCATAATATAAAGTGGTTTCTCACTTTTTGACAAAGGTAATAATTCATTCTTTTCTCCCTGAGACAAAAATACAATTCCACCCAGTGGATAAGTCTCATTTGTATAAATCTTAGATGTCCCACACCAAGGCATGCCATATACAACTGCCCGATTATCTTCAAACCCTAAAAGATTTAAATCGCCATTTAAATCTTTTACATCAAATAACTTTTTCCAAAGAGCCGTATGGGTAGATTTTCCTGCCCCCGAATGTCCGGAAAACAGCCATGCTTTATCCTTATATATTAATGATGCGGAATGAATTGCAAAACGATGGTGTTTTGCTGCATAGTACAAAAAGGCATTTCGAATAGCAAAAAAGATTTCCTCTTTTGCCTCATTTGCCTTGGCATTTTCTACTAATCGAAGATAAGCCGTTTTTGTGTCCACTTCATATATTAATTCTTTTACAAAGGAATTTAGTTTATAGTCAAAAATCACAGATCCTTCTTTTTCTAAAATAATCATTTCATCTGTACGAATAAGTACTTCCCCATCACTCATGCCCCGATTGGTAAATCGTTCCAGACATACAAGGATACTGTGTTTCGGAAGTATGTCACAGGTAAAATCCAAGAAATAAGGATGTATATATTCCTTTGGTATGGCAAGAGAAATCCCCAGTCCACCTATGGAAAGACTGGTCTTTTCCATCTGTTGTTTTCTTTGTTCTTCCCCTAAGTCTCGAATAATTCGATGAGCCTTTAAATCATTTAAAAACTCATCCAAATCCGCCTTTAACTGACGACGGTCTTCTTCATTTCCTGCTTCATAATAATGATAAAAAGAATGTAAAATTTCCGAATAATCCTGAGTCTTTTCCATTAAACTCCAAAGATATTCTCCCGTAGGATTTAACTTTACTCCCTTTCTTTGCATGGCAATATTTTGTCCAAAGGGAAGAATATAGGTTTCTCCCTCTATGATTTCTGCTGCAAAATTGTTCTCCAGTTTAAAGTTCATATGTTTCCCCTTAGTTTTGCAATTGGTTTTGAAATAAAAAATCGAATCGGGCGAAGGAATAACCAGGTACGAAATATTAACAAATAAATTGGTCCATCTACTGCATACTCTTTGTTCTTTCTTATGTAGCCACACATGGTAGCATAAATTTTTTCTCTTGGAATGGGACCTTCTACTTCTACCTGATTGTCCCCTACAAAGTATACACCATCTTTTTTCACCTTCCACACTCTGTGTAAGGTTAAAAGTTCTCCTTTTCCCCGGAAAAGAAGAACCTGACCACGTTTTATATCTTCCTCTTTCACCGGTCGTAAAATGGCCTCATCTCTTCCCGGGACCAAAAGTGGATGCATGCTATACCCCTCTGGTTTTATTTGTATGGTTTTTCCTTCTTTTAACAGTTCTAGAATATCGATTTTTTCTTCCATCTTATCTCTTGTACAAATTCAATCTCTCCGTGGTCTTACCACGATTTTTCGCATTCTTTAACACATCAGTTGTAGATACATTTCGAATATGCTTATTATTATACATAAACTTAAATAAGGTTGCAGGCCAAAGCACAATCCATAGCGGAATAACCTTATATGCTCTGGGATAATTTTTCTTCACCTGCTGATAAAATAACTTCACCATACCAAAGAGATTGGCGTTTTCCGGACGAAGCATGCTCCCCTTATTGTCTGATCCAAACTCGCCTGCCTCAAAAATATCCACTGCCATATGTACAATCACTTCATCAGAAATGCTTCCCGAAATCAAAAATTCCACCTTTTCTTTTTCTAATCCCAGATAATTAACAGCTAATAACGAGACTGCTTCTGCAAAATCTAAAAGTTTTGAGTTTTCCAATAGCTGGAATAATGCAATCTTTGTCTCTGAAGGCAAATCTTCTTTAAACATCATGGCCCAATCACAAATAAACTTCCAGCCAAAGCCCTTTGTCGTAAAATGGTGTAGCATATGTAAAAGATTATAATAAATCAAATCAGCACCTTCCAGAGATGGGAACTCATAACAATCTAAAATACGAACAATTCCAATCTTCTTATTTCGAAGACTACTGGTAAATTCCTCTACAATACTATTTAACTTTTTATTGGAAAATTCTCCTGTAAGTTTTATATGAAGTTCTACTTCCAATCCTAAAGAGTTTTTAAATCCTACGTGATATAAGCTATCCATGGATTCATCCTTTTGATACCCCATATCTTCTAATACCGCCGCAGCTTCATTAAACCTATGATTAAAGGAGTCTACATCCTTCAGCCACAAATCAATATCTCCAGACTTTCGATACTCCGGCATTTCATAAAAACTACCTACCGTTGAACCCTTTAAGACAACCACAGAAAGCCCAGCATTCTCCAACGCCTTTACTACCCGGTCTGTTTCCTGATACAAGTGATAGGTTCCTAAGGTACGGTTTACTTCTTCTGAAGAGATTCTCTTTAAAATTTGTTCTGCATCTTCTATTCCCTTATCTGCGCAAGCTTCTAACCCATTATACAAAATGGCCTGCAAAGACTGTCGTTTCCCTTCTTCATAGAAATACATAAAGTCGGTTTTATCGGCTTTTTTTACTTCCTTTACAAAACCAGGATACTCCTTTAATCCTTCTTTTATTAATTGTAAAAACACTCTCTGATTATTACTAAGAGATACTTTTTCTTTCATTTTTTTCTTCTCATATAACTCTAGTCCCTTGTTTAATACGTAGTTAAAATCCTTTGTTTTCACATAACTAATAAACATGATTAGATTAGGTACTGCCACGCAAAAGATAAGCCGGCAGCACATAGAAAAAATATCATATCCAGGTGTTAACTTACAAAGTTCATGGGTTACCACAAATGAAACTACACCAACAAAGGTATAAACTCCATAAAGTAAAAAATACTCCACCACCTTTTTCTTTAACCGGTGTTTATAAAGCACATAAGGCTCCACCCAAAAAGAGGTAAGTAAGGTAGAAAGAATGGTTCCTAAAAAGACACCTGCTGCCCCTAATCGGGTTACAAAAAATAATGAAATCACTAAATTTAATACCGCCTCCACAATCGACTTATAGCGATCAAAGTAAAACAACCCTAAGCTGTCTCGAAATACTAAGGTGGCATTTCTCATGCTGGTAACAAAAAAGCAAATAGCAAGCATACTAACGGTTAAGGAATCAAAGACATATTGCTCTCCGAAAAAGAGATAGACAAATCCATCGATTAACTCATAAATGCAAATGGTTACAAAGACACTCATCCACTGAGTAATAAAAAAAGTTCCTCGAAACACCCTGTGAATGCGACCTGCATCTTCAGATACTCCTAAGTTTCCCACACTGGCTATAATTCCCTGATACACCTGTAACAGTAAATCCTTTAGGGAGCCAATAATCATATAATAGTTAGAATACTTTCCTACTGCCACAATTCCAACAAAGGCAGAAAGTAACAAATTATCCGTATTACTTACAACAACATTTCCCACCTTATGCATCAGCATTGCTTTTACATTTTTAATAATATCCGCCTTTTCTGCTTTCTCTAAAGGCCTGACATTTTTATCTTTCAGATAAGGATAATAAGCATCTGCTTTTTTCGATATTAAAATATTGCTAAGTACTGTGGATATTAAGAGAAGTAACACATACAGAATAAAATTATGGGTAAAAATAAGAACGAGGATTTGAAAGACATCCTTTATCATCCATCCCACTGTCTTATATAAAATTCCAATATAGGAAAGCTGATGTGCATCTAAAAGAGTCTTTTTATAAATAATAAAATAGCTTAAGACACTATTTAATAAATACATAAGATAAATCAAAATCAAATAATCCACCTTTGGCTCTTCTTTGATTAAGACATCTAAAAATGGAACCAACAAAAGTCCAATCACTAATACAACTGCTGCCACTCCATGATAAAACTTTTGGAAAAATTTCATAAGTGACTTTTGGGTTTCAATATCCTTTTGTTGAATCGGGCCATAAAGAGCGTAGGTAATGGCAGTTCCTACTCCAAGTTCCGTCAAAGATAAAATATTAATAATATCGGTAAATAGCCCATCTACACCTACGTAATCCTCACTTAGGGTATGGGTAAAGACAATACGAAGAATAAATCCCATGAACATGGCAGCAAAACGAGACACTACCGCTACCGTAGTGTTTTTTGCGGAATATTCAGTTCTAGATTTTTCCTGCATCATAATCCTAGCTTACCTTTATCGAAGGGAAATCTGACCAAGACAATATCCATA
>JAIKXK010000121.1 GCA_024684155.1 Lachnospiraceae bacterium
CATTAGCGATTATTTGCAGAGAATTCGTGAATTGGCATTACAGGCATCCAGTGATTTATTGTCAGACTCGGATTTAGAAGCAATTCAGGCAGAAATTGAAGAGTTAAAACAGGGAATCTCTGATGTAGCCAGCCAGTCAACTTATAATTCTATTAATTTATTAGATGGATCTACATCAACACTTTCTTTAGCAACAGATGCCAATGGAAATTCTACTTCAGTTTCTGGATATGATGCAACTTTAGAAGCATTGGGAATTGCTGATTTTGATGTGACAGGGGACTTTGATATTTCTGTTATTGATAGCGCCATTGAAGCAGTTTCTTCAACAAGAACAACGATTGGGGCAACAACATCAGCTTTAGAATATGCGTATAATTACAATACTTCAGCAGAGTTAGAAACTAATAATATTCATTCCACTTTGGAAGATTTAGATATCTATGAATACGTAACAGAACAGAAGAGAAAAGAAACATTAGATTTGTATAAACTTATGATGCAGCGTAAACAGGAGGATGATGAACAGGCTCAGGCGGATCGTATCTTTGCATCATTTACAGTGTAAATAATTTGGGATAAGGGATATAGAAATAGAGAACGACATTCAATTATATTGAGTGTCGTTTTTTTGTTTCACTTTTTTTGCGACATGAAAAGCACCGTTTGCGACATTGAAGAGGGAGAAATTTGATTGCGTGATAGGATGGATGAGTAACTGAGAGGTTTATAAGGAAAAGGGAGGAGATAAATATATGAGGAAGAAAAGAGTAGTGGCGTTATGCCTTCTTGCTACCCTTGTGCTGACAGCCAGTGGCTGTGGTACGACAAAAAATGAAGAAGTAGCAGAAGTGGAATTGATGGAGGTAAATGCCGAAGCAAATATCATTAATCTTAAGGTGGATGGGATAGAAAATCCCTTAGGATTAGATGATGAAACTCCATCTTTTTCATGGCAAATGGAGTCAGATGTTGTAGGGGCAGCTCAGAAATCCTATCAGATTACCGTGGAAGATGAAGCTGGAAATTCCATGTGGGATTCCGGAGAAGTGACTTCGCAAGAATCTAATGAAATAGCTTATGAGGGAAAAGAACTGGAAGCAAAATCTGCATATACATGGAGGGTTAGTGTTACCGATACAGCTGGTAATACCACCACAAGTGAAACTGCAACCTTTGAAACAGGATATATGAGTGAAGAACTTTCTGCTTTTGGAGATGCTGCATTTATAGGGGCATCAGAATTAAATGTGGATGCAAAGAGTTTATGTGTATTTGATATTGATACAGCGGTGACAATCCCAGAGGGATCAACATCTGCATCTATTATAATTGGAGCAGATGATTATCGATTGAAGAATGAGAATTTTAATATCAATCATCAGGTTTCTGATGAAAATTATGTAAGAATTGAGTTGGATGTTTCTGGAGTTGAAGAAGGAACAGGGGTGGCTATCAATGCCTATCGCGTGGGATATAAAGATGGAGAAGATGAAAGTGTCCCTGTTTGTTCTATTACAGATGATGAAGAATTAAATGCATTACTGACCAAAGAAAACATGCATTCTTCTCATGAAATCAGTGTACATGTTTCTGCAAGTGAAATTTCCGTAGGTATTGATGGAACTTTTTCGAAAAGCACATTATGTGTAAATGATCTTGGAGGAGATTCCAGTTATAATACCTATCCAAATTTAAATTCTGTAGGGTTTTATACAAAGGAAGGGGAAAGTGCAACTTTCGAAAATTTTACAGTTAAAAATGGTGGAAACTATGGAACCCAAGTCCTGTTGGATGCGACAACAGGGGCTACTTATGATATTTTTGATGGACTTTCTGGAGTGAGTGTAAATGAGAATTCTATTGAAGTAAGTGGAGGAACAGTTGCTTATGCTGATCCAAGTTATGGATCCCTTCCTATGCTTCGCAAAGAATTTACGGTAGATAAAGAAGTAGAAAAGGCCAGACTTTATGTTACGGCAGAAGGAATCTATAATTTATATTTAAATGGAACAGAAGTAGCAGAGGAGGAGTGGTTTAATCCAGGAGATTCGTCCTATGATTCTCTTTTAGGATATAACACCTATGATGTTACAGATTGTATTTCTCAGGGAGACAATGGAATTGCAGCTGTATTAGCTGGTGGCTGGTGGAGTGGTAATATGACCTTTGAAGCTGCAAATTCTAATTATTATGGTGAAAAACCAGCTCTGTTGTCTTCACTTGAGATTACCTATACAGACGGAAGTGTGGATGTGATTGGAACAGATGAAAGCTGGTCCAGTTACGTACATGGTCCCTATATTGCAGCAGACTTTTTACAGGGAGAAACTTATGATGCTACTTTAGAAGCCAATGTAGAAGGCTGGACAGAGAGTGGATTCAGCGGAGAGGGCTGGACGAGCGCAGCTCTTGTAGATACACGTTCTCAGTTTGAGGGAATGAAACTAACAACCAGAACAGACAGCCCTGTTCATGTAATTCGTACTACTTCCGCAGTGGAGTGTATGGGCGCCACCAATGAGGGAACAAATTCCTATATCTACGATATGGGAGAAAATGTTTCCGGAGTTCCACTTATTACAATTCCAGAGGAGTATGCAAAGGCTGGTGGAGATGTAATAATTCGTTTTTCGGAAGTATTATATCCTGAGACAGAGGAGTATACATCGGCAGACTTAGCTGGCGAGCTTATGGTGGAAAACTATCGTGCAGCCCTGGTTACTGATTTTTACACAATGAAGGAAGGAGAAAATATCATTGATTATGATTTAACCTTCCATGGGTATCGATATATTGAAATTACCGGATTAGATGAAGCACTTCCGGCGGAGAATGTTCAAATGCAGGTGTTGTCTTCTCTGGATGCTACAGCGACTTACGAATCATCTAACGAGTTAGCAAATCAGTTGTTTACAAATATTACTAATTCCACAACAAGTAATTATATTTCTATTCCAACCGATTGTCCGCAGAGAAATGAGCGTCAGGGATGGACAGGAGATGCTCAAATATTTGCATTAACTGGCTCTTATATTTCGGATACGTATAATTTCATGGAAACCTGGATGGATAGCGTAAGAGCGGATTCCGGAGATAATGGCATGTCAGCTCAGTATGCACCATCTTTTAGTTCTTATGATGTAACTTCAGAAGATGCAATTGAACATAAAGGAATGAGTTTTGGTATTACCTGGAATGCGGTAGCAGTGACAGTACCATATAATTTGTACATGCAAACCGGTCGTAAGGATATTATTGAAGAAAATAAGGAAAATATCTATGCCTATATGGATACTCTGTTGGCAAAACCATTTACTTATAAAAATGCAAATGATGAAACAGTGAAAGAAGAACGTTTAACTGGAGAGTATGGCACCCTGGCAGATCACTTAGCCAGAGTAGCAACTGATTCTCCACTTTTAGGTACAGCAGTTTATATCGAATTGCTTGATGATGCAGCTGTTATGGCAAGAGCAATAGGTGATGTGGATCAGGCAGAAATCTATGAGACAAAGGCATTGGAAGCCAGAGAAGCCTGGAATGAAATCTTCATTGATGAGAAAACAGGAAAGACTGTAAATGCAAAAGGAGAGGTTCAGGATACACAAGCCTCATATGCAACTGCTCTTCGTTATAATGTGGTTAGTGAAAAAAATTTGGAGATGGTACTTGAAAATTATGAGAAAACCATTCAGGAAGCCAGCGGTAGCGATGATGATGGAGTGGAAATAACTCCTTATACTTTAACTACTGGATTTAATGCTACCGGAAATTTACTTCCTGCACTTTCCAAGAATGGATTGAATGATACTGCCTATCAGCTGTTTGAATCTACAGAGTATGCATCCTGGCTATATCCAGTTACCCTTGGAGCTACCAGCGTTTGGGAAAGATGGAATTCCCTAAGTGAAGAAACTGGATTTAATGGAAATAATTCTATGAATTCCTTCAATCACTATTCCTTTGGAGCAGTAGGTGACTGGATGATGAGTTATCAGGCTGGTATTACTACAGATGAAAATCATCCAGGCTATCAGAGTTTTATACTACAGCCTGTTTGCGGAGGAGATTATACCAATTTGGAAGCCAGTTATGAAAGTGTGTATGGAACAATTAAAAGTAGCTGGACTGCAGAAAATGGTGAGATTACTTCCTATACCTGTACCGTACCGGCAAATACGACGGCTACCCTTTATCTTCCAACTGAGGAAAATGATAATGTTAATTTAAATGGTGTTACGGCCTTGGGAGAAAAAACACATAATGGAATTACAACACAGGCATATCAATTGGTTTCTGGAACTTATACATTTGTAATAGATTCAGGAATCTCTTGTGAATAGTAAATAAATAATAGTAGCAATCCCCCTTTCCTGTGGTAAAATAGGAGTAAGTTTTTACTTGTATTTTATGCACATGCGAGAGGGGGATTTTTGATATGAAAAATCTTAAAGTGAAGTGGAAGATTACATTAATTTTGGTTATATCCATTATATTCTCAACATTAATCGTAATTTCCCTATCAGAATTTGTAAAAAGCACATTTAATCAGACGGAAAGTTTATTTTATGACCAGTTATATCAGGTGTCTACACAGGTTATTAATGCAGATAGAGATTTGTATCAGGCTGGTCTAGCAGAGCTTCAGTACGTATCTGGAGGAGAATATGCTTCCAAAGATGAACTTCAGGTACATGCAGAGGATTTTGAAGAAAATGCACAGCAGGCCTATGAAGGTGTACAGTCAGTAGAAAAATTAGTGTCGCAGTATCCTGAACTATATGAATATGAAGTAGAAGGTGAAACGTTTGCTGGCTGTATTGAAACATTTTATGCCAATTTCGATGCATGGAAGACTGCCTATGATCCATCTACTAACTCCGGAGATTACATCGTAGCAAAGACTGCTTTTGAAGAGGTTCGTGCACCTCTTAGTGCGATGAGTGATATTGTAGAAACTTATGCCCTAGAGGAGCATGATTTATTAGGACAGAAGATTACTTCTACATTAACGAGATTAATTATTGTATCCCTACTAATGGTGGTGGTAACAATCATTGTTTCCATATTTATCATTCGAATGATTGTAAAGAATCTTGAAGCTGTTACTGCAGGATTAAATACCCTGGCAGAAAATGATTTAACACAGGAAATTCCTGAGTTTGACAGCAAAGATGAAATCGGACAGTTGAATATAGCAACAAAGAAACTACAAAAGAACTTACGAGAGATTATGTCAAGACTTCGTAATTCTTCTGTGGATCTGGCAGCGGCTTCTAATAATATGAATAAAGCCACCAGAAGCAGTGCAGATGGAGTAGAAAATATTAACAGTGCTGCAGGTGAATTGGCAAATACAGCCACTAGTCAGGCTACAGATATTTCAGACATTGCAAATCATATGACAAATATTGATGAGTTGATGCAGCAAAATACGGAAAATGCGGATAAGCTGTCAGAAACTTCCGATGAGATACGCGATACTGTAGATAGGGGAATGGATACGGTGGAAAACTTAAAGGTTGTATCTCAACAGAGTATGGATGCCTTTGAAAGTATTTTTGGAGTAATTGATGATATCACTCAGTCTACAGAACGTATTAGTGAAGCCAGTGATATGATTAAATCCATTGCTCAGCAGACCAATTTACTTTCTTTAAATGCTTCTATTGAAGCTGCCAGAGCAGGGGAAGCCGGTAAGGGATTTGCCGTTGTAGCAGATGAAATCCGTGAGTTATCAGATCAGTCTTCACAGTCAGTAGAGACCATTAATGAAATGTTAGATACCCTTCAGAAGAACACTCAGGATGCTGCACGTCAAAGCGATCTGGTTCGTGATTTTGTAAATAAACAACAGGAAGCTGTTACAGAAACAGCAGGAAGCTTTAATGATATTGCAGATCGAATGAATACGGTAAATCAGGCGGTAGATGATCTTCGTGATGCCAATAGAGATTTAGGAAGAGGCGTAGAAGGAGTTTCTGATTTGATTTCCTCTTTATCTGCAATTTCTGAAGAAAATGCAGCTACTGCTCAGGAATTAAATGCGACAACAGAAAGTGTAAACCAAAACGTAGAAAATCTTTCTTCTATGGGCGAAGATGTGGATGTATCTGCAAGAGGATTAGAGCAAATTATTGCCATCTTTAAAGTAGATAGTAATCAAAACTACGAAGAAGTGGAAGAAACAGAAGAAATTGAAGAATAGTTCTATGGATTAATAATATTATTGTAAAAGGGCGGTCTTTCCTTTGGAAAACCGCTCTTTTCTTGCGAAAAAACATGATTT
>JAIKXK010000142.1 GCA_024684155.1 Lachnospiraceae bacterium
CCTTTATGACCATTTTCCACAGTCATCTGAATCATCTTTAAGATTGCAGGATGGTGAGAATCATAGAAATTATCCAAGGCTGGATTCTGACGATCTATAGCCAGCGTATACTGAGTCAAATCATTGGTACCAATAGAGAAGAAATCAACTTCTTTTGCTAATTCTTCTGTTACCATAACCGCTGCAGGCGTTTCGATCATAACACCGATTTCCACCTCTCCATATGGGATACCCTGATCTGATAATTCTTTTTTCACTTCTTCCACAATTTCTTTAATGCGAATTACTTCAGATACCGAAATAATCATTGGAAACATTACAGAAATCTTTCCGTAGTAACTTGCTCTCCAAAGTGCCCGAAGCTGAGTTTTAAATACATCAATTCGCTCTAAGCAGATTCGAATCGCACGATAGCCCATGGCTGGATTGTCTTCTTTTTTCAAATTGAAGTAATCTACCTGTTTATCTGCACCAATATCCAGGGTACGAATAATTACCTTTTTACCGGCCATGTTTTCTGCTACGGTTCGATATGCCTTAAACTGATCCTCTTCCGAAGGATAATCAGAGGATTCTAAATATAAAAATTCGCTACGGAATAAACCTATTCCACCGGCGTCATTTTTCAATACGTCAGCCACATCTCCAACACCACCAATGTTTGCATAGAGATTTACCTTGGTGCCATCTAAGGTAACATTTTCTTTTCCTTTTAATTCTAAAAGAAGACGGGCCTTTTCTTCCTCTTCTTCTTTTTTCTTTTGATATTTTTTCAGGGTTTCTTCATCAGGATCAATAATTAACTTTCCTATAAATCCATCTACAATACCCATCTTCCCTTCCACATCTTCCGGATAATTAATCCCTATTAGTGCTGGAATATTCATGGTACGGGCAAGGATGGCTGTATGGGAGTTGGTAGAACCAAGTTTTGTTACAAAGGAAAGTACAAGGGACTTATCTAACTGCACGGTCTCAGATGGAGCCAGGTCCTCTGCTAACAAAATCACAGGTTCCGTGGAATTGATTCCTCCAGCGGTAGCACCAGACAATACATCAACCACACGGTTTGAAATATCTTTAATATCTGCCGCTCTGCCTCTCATATATTCATCATCCATTGCTGCAAACATTTGAGAAAAATTATCTCCCGTTGTAGCAACCGCATATTCTGCATTAACACCTTGGGCACGAATTATATTTTCAACTGACTCCACATAATCTAAGTCATCAAGCATCATCTGGTGAACTTCAAATACCATGGCATTTGCTTCCCCTACCTCTTTTAATGCCTTGTCATATAATCCTTGAAGCTGTGTTTTTGCTGTTTCTTTTGCAGTTTGAAAACGTGTCACTTCTGCTTCTACATCTTCTACTTTTACACGTTTTACCACATTATCCTGTTTCTGATATATCGAAAGTTTTCCAATGGCTATGCCACCGAAAACACTTTTTCCTACTAATTCCATAAGCGCCTCCGTCTTTGGTTATAAAAGGGTAGTTTGGCCATTTGTCAAACTACCCTTTCGTTATTTTACAAATTTTCCTTCAAGAAAGCTTCTAACTTTTCAGCTGCTTCTGCTTCCTGGTCGCCGTCGCATTTCACAACAACTTCTTCACCCTGTTTTACTCCAAGGCTCATAACTCCAAGAATTCTTTTTGCATCCACATCTTTACCATCTTTACCGATTGTAATGTTACATGGAAAGCTTGCTGCTTCCTTTACGAAAATACCAGCCGGTCTGGCATGGACTCCCTGAGGATCTGTAATTGTGTAAGTAAATTCTGTCATATGTTCTTCTCCTTTTTTGAAATTGTAAAACCCTATCTACATTATACCAATCTCAATTAGGATGTGCATCTTTATTTCGCTTTATTCAGCGTCTTTCTTTAATACTCCAAGTAAGAACATGGTTACAAGGGAACCAATTACCCAGGAGATAATGTAAAGTACTGGTTTTCCTACGGTTGCGAATACGAAGATTCCACCATGAGGAGCCATTAATGTACATCCAAATACTGCGGAAAGTAAACCTGCAACACCTGCTCCTGCCATAGTAGCCGGAATTACGTGTGCGGGATCTGCAGCTGCAAATGGAATTGCACCTTCTGTAATGAAGGAAGCACCCATTACAATGTTTGATACCCAGCTATCTTTTTCAGCCTTTGTAAACTTCTTAGGGAATACTCTACAAGCAAGAGCAATACCTACTGGAGGTACCATACCACCAACCATAACTGCTGCCATTGAAATATAAGCTGCTGTTGCTACAGTCGGATCATCCTGTGCTAATGCAAGCATACCTGTACCAAATACGTAAGCTGCCTTGTTGATTGGGCCACCCATATCGATTGCCATCATAGCACCTAAGATAAGACCAAGTAACCAGATTAGGTTTGCAGCGTACAATGCCTGTAATCCTGCTGAAAGCGCTGTATTAATTGCACCAATAATAGGGTTAAAGATAAAGCACATCAATACGCCTACGATAAAGATACCGCAAAGTGGATAAATCAGTGTTGGACGAATACCCTGTAATGCCTGAGGAAGATTCTCTGTAACCTTCTGTAACCAGAGTACAATAAAGCCTGCCACAAAACCGATAGCAATACCACCTAAGAAACCAGATACGGTGTTAACCCCATCTGCCCCAAAGGCAAACTTCATAATAAACTGAGAAAATCCACCATCAGCTGAACCTAATTCAGTCCATTTTTCAATGTAATCTGCAATTGCTGCATTACCTGAAGATGCAAGCAAACCACCGGTAAAACCAACGGCAAGACCAGGGCGATCAGCAATAGAGTAAGCTATGTATCCCGAAAGGACAGGAACCATTAGTCCCATGGAAAGTCCACCGACATATTTTAGGAAAGCTGCAAGAGGAGTAGCTGAACCAAATGCTCCACCTGCTGTTGCACCATATCCGCAAAGGGTATCAATTAAGAATGCAAGTGCTACTAAGATACCACCACCAATAACGAATGGAAGCATGTGTGATACACCACTCATTAAGTGTTTGTATGCCTGATGTCCTGCAGATTCATTTGAAGAACCACTTGCTGCTTTTTCATTTCCCAAAGCAACATATTTAGGACCATCGCCTTTTTCAGCACGTTTTACTAAATCTTCTGCTTTATTAATTCCATCGGCAACCTTGCACTGGATTACTGGCTTTCCTGCAAAACGATCCATAGGAACCTTTGTATCGGCGGCAACAATAATACCTGCTGCATTTTTAATATCTTCCTCTGTCAAAACATTCTTTGCTCCACCAGAGCCACGGGTTTCAACCTTAACTTTAATTCCTAACGCTTCCCCGGCTTTTTCAATTGCTTCAGCAGCCATATAGGTGTGGGCAATACCAGTTGGGCAGGCTGTAACTGCAAGAACTGCAGCCCCAGTTGTCTCTACCTTGCTTCCATCTTTGGCTTCTTTTTCACTTTCAGCGCGATCAATCACTGCCAAAAAATCCTCTGGAGTCTTTGCTGCTCTTAATCCAGCCACAAAACTTTCATCCATAAGTAACATGGATAATCTGGATAATACATCCAAGTGAACATTATCCTCTGTATTTGGAGCTGCAATTAAGAAAATAATATCAACAGGAGCTCCATCTAGAGCATCGTAATCTACTCCATTTGGAAGCACCATTGCGGCAAGTCCTGGAGCAGATACTGCATCAGACTTACAATGTGGTATTGCAATACCTTCACCAATTCCTGTTGTTGATTCTTCTTCTCTTGCTAGGACACCCTTTAAATAAGTATCCTTATCTACAATGTTTCCCCTCTTGACCATAAGATCCACCATTTTTTCAATGGCATCTTGTTTGCTACTTGCAGAGCCATTTAGATCAATGCTTGTAGCAGAAAGTAAGTCTTTTACTCTCATGTTTCTACCTCTCTTTTCCTCTTACATCTATAGTTCTATAACAAACAACCCCTTGTGTTGTTATATATAAGATTTTCCCAGCTGGTTTAAAAGTTCTCGCACTTCATCAGCTGTTGCCAGGTTATCAGAAAACGCAGAAGCACTTCCGGTACAAAGTCCCATATAAAACGCTTTTTCATAGTCTTCTGAACTTAAGTAACCAGCTAAAAATCCGGCAACCATAGAATCCCCTGCTCCAACGGAGTTTTTCACCTCACCTTTTGGTGGCATAGATTCATATACTCGTCCTTCTTCTGTAACAAGTAGTGCTCCTTCTCCTGCCATGGAAACAAGAACATTTTTCGCTCCCCTTTCCTGCATTTTTCTGGCGTAAGGAACCACATCATCCTTGGTACGAAGCTTCACACCAAAAATCTCACCTAATTCATGATTGTTTGGTTTGATTAAAAATGGATGATACTGTAATACATTTAGAAGCAAATCCTTAGTGGCATCTACAATAATACGGATGTTTCTACCTTCTAAGTATTTCATAATGTCCATATACATAGACTCTGGCATAACCGAAGGTATGCTTCCTGCTAATACAAGTACATCATTTTCTTTTAGCTTATCTAATTGAGAATATAATTTTTGAATATCCTCGTGACCAATGGCTGGTCCCATACCATTGATTTCTGATTCTTCATCAGATCTCATTTTTACATTGATTCTGGATATTCCTTCTTTTACAGAAATAAAATCACTTGTTACCTTTCGCTCCTCTAATAAGCGAACGATTTCACTTCCTGTAAACCCGGCCATAAATCCTAAGGCTGTACTTTCATAACCTAAGTTCTTTAAGACCATTGAAACATTAATCCCTTTTCCTCCCGGAAACATCAACTCTTCTGTCGTTCGATTCACTTCCCCAACTTTAAAGTGATCCACGGAAACGATGTAATCCAGCGAAGGATTAAAGGTTACGGTATAAATCATGAATCCACCTCCTCGATATTTTTTATATGTTTAAACCCCTTTGGTATTTTATTTGTAATAATAGTGGCGGATGTAATATCCCCAAATCCCACAGAAGATATTTCTCCAAATTTTGTGGAGTCAGCTAAAACATAACATTTTTTGCAGTTCTCCATTGCTCGTTTTTTCACCATGGCTTCCTTAACCTCTGGTGTAGTAAAACCATTTTTTTCTGTAATTCCATTGGCTCCAAAAAAACCTTTGGTAAAGTTATACTTTTCAACAGAAAGAATGGCTTCCTCTCCCACAATGGCTTCTGTTGTATGTTTAAACTCCCCACCGATTAAAAAAACGGTGCAACCTAAGCCCGCTAATTTCATAGCGTGGCTTACTGCATTTGTTACGTACACCGCTTCTCTCTCTGTAATGTAATCAAGCATCAGGTCTGTAGAAGTTCCTGCATCCACGTAGACGAAATCATTTTTCTTAATAAGGCCAGCAGCGTATTTTCCAATGGAAAGCTTTTCATCTGTATTTCTCTGACGACGAAGCTTTACCTCATCATCTCTTGTAGTAAAGGTTCCTTTTGAAATAGCACCACCTCGTACCTTTGTCAAAAGTCCTTCCTCATCTAATGTGTTTAAATCACGACGAACGGTGGATTCCGATGAGTTTAACTCCTTCATCAACTCCGTTACTGTTACGCTTCCTCGCGATTCTAAAATACTTAAGATAACCCCAAATCTTTCCTCTGTTAACATGCCTTGCTCCTTTTGAAATCCGTCAATAACCTTCAACTTCATTCATCCTAAATTCAGTTTATCATCACATTCCGTCATATTCAATCATTTTTCGTCAAAATCATTCACAAAATCCGTCACGTTTTTTTGTGCAAAAGAGATATCAATCAAAAAGGGCTGCCCACGATTTACAAAATGTGACAGCCCTATACAAACATCAAACTACGATTTCCACAGGCAAGCCCATCCTTCAAAAGGACGAAGGAATCCTTCTTCCGGCGAAGAAGTATAAGAATTTAATAACAACTCTCCTCTGATTTGATTTACCGAAGAAAGCGATTGTTTTTCCTTCGTCAAATTACACATAACTTTTAGATGTTGATTTCCAAGAATACGCTCGTAACCGATCACGCCCTCAGTTGTCTCCAAAAAGCGAATTTCACCGTCAGAGAGGATGGACAGTTCTTTTCGCATTTGAATCAGCTTTTGATAGAAAGAGAGGATACTATCTTTTTGCTGACTCTGTACTTCCACAGAGATTCCTTTGCGTTTCTTCGGAAATCCTAGCCATGGTGTAGCCTGGGAAAAACCGCCGTTTTCTTTTTCTGACCATAGCATAGGGGTTCGTCCGTTATCTCTTGAACGGACGCTTAATACGGTCAAAGCTTCCTGTTTCGTTTTTCCCTGTTCCAATAAAATGCGGTAATAGTTTTTGCTCTCCACATCCCTGTAATCTTCAATTCCTTCAAATCCACCGTTGGGAGTACCAATTTCTTCTCCCTGAAAAATATAGGGAGTGCCCCGCATCCCATGAATGAGCAAGCCCAACATCTTGCCGGATTCCAACCAATAGGTTTCATCATCTCCAAATCGGCTAATTGCCCTGGGTTGATCGTGGTTATTTAAAAACAATGCATTCCAGCCATCCCCATCCTGCATTTCTTCCTGCCAGGTTGCAAAAAGATCCCGCAATCCTTTTAAATCCGGTTCCATAAGGCTCCACTTATCCCCGTTTTTATAATCCACCTTTAGATGATGGAAGGAAAAGGCCATCGCCAATTCCTGTTCT
>JAIKXK010000148.1 GCA_024684155.1 Lachnospiraceae bacterium
AAAACAGGACTTCGTATTTCAGAGTTTTGTGGTTTAACATTAGCGGATATTGATTTAGAGAATCACACGCTTAATATTGATCACCAGTTATTAAAGAGAGGCAGTACGGGATATTATATTCAGGAAACGAAAACAACCAGCGGTACTAGAGTTTTACCAATGACTCCGGATGTTGAAGAATGTTTTCGAAGGATTATTGAGAAGCGCACCCCTCCGAAAGTGGAACCAATGGTAGATGGTCATAGTGGATTTATATACTTTGATAAGGATGGAAGTATTATGTATTCCCTTCATTGGGAACATTATTTCAAACACATTGTTCAGAAGTACAATAAAATCTATAAGATTCAGATGCCGAAGATTACACCGCATGTTTGCAGACATACATATTGCTCTAATATGGCTAAATCAGGAATGAATCCGAAAACCTTGCAGTATTTAATGGGACATAGTGATATTGGTGTTACGCTAAATACTTATACACATCTTGGATTTGAGGATGCAAAGGAAGAGGTTTTGCGACTGCAAAAAGTCATGTAAAAGAGACGGAAAATCGCCTCAAACCCGCATAAATACTGAGGTATAAATCGAACATTTTTATACCGATTTTTATACCTTTTGTTTACAATAATACGCAAAATTATGCCAATATATGCCGTGTAATCAAGATGCAAACTCTACATAAAAACATCGGGAAAGCCCGTAAATACAGCATTTATAAGGAATTTAAAACAATGATAAAAATACTATTCATCTGCCACGGCAATATCTGCCGTTCTACTATGGCACAATCAGTTATGCAGTATTTAGTAGAGGAAAGAAATGTGGCAGAGCATTATGAAATTGATTCTGCGGCCACTAGTAGGGAAGAAATTGGAAATGGACCTCACTATGGTACAGTTTCAGAATTAAAGAGACAGTCTATTCCTGTCGTACCTCATAGGGCGAGACAGATGAGGATGGAAGACTATGATTATTATGATTATATAATTGGAATGGATACAGCAAATATTCGGAATATAAATCGAATTGCAGGAGGAGATCCAGAAAATAAAATTTATAAGATGATGAGTTTTACTGGTTCCTCGGAGGATGTAGATGATCCTTGGTATACAGGTGATTTTAGTGGCGTCTATGGTCAAATACGGGCAGCTTGTGAACAGTTACTAAATCAGTTAGAGTCATAATAAGAAAAAAGGGAAGTTTGAGTTATCAAACTTCCCTTTAAAAATTTAAGATTCCTCTTCAGTTGCATCTTCTTCATCAGAATTTAATTCAATTGGAGGGCCATTTAAGTCTAAATCTTTTTGCATTGGTACTTTTTCAGATAAGCGAATCTGTACCTTCGTGACACGATTTCCGTCAATTTCAGCGACACGGAATCTTGCGCCCACAGGAGTCAGATACATTTCTCCAACTTCAGGGAAATGATTAAATTCCCCGGTTAAGAAACCACCAATGGTATCATAATCTTCTGATGAAATATCTAAGCGAAGCTTATGCATTAAATCTTCCAGATTGGCAGTTCCTAAAGCTTCAAAATTATTTTCATCAATCTGTACTAAATCATCTTCTTCATCATCGTCAAACTCGTCTCGAATTTCACCTACGAGTTCTTCCAATAAATCCTCAAAAGAGACCATACCTACAACAGATCCATATTCATCTAATACGATGGCTAAACTAATATGGCCACGGCGCATTTGCTCAAATAAGTCGGAAGTCTTTTTCATTTCATAGGTAAAAAAGGCTTCCTGCATATACTCCTTAATATGGAATCGTGTTCCCTGACGATAGGAGAGTAGAGATTTCATATTTAAGATTCCAATCACTTGTTCTTTATCGGCGCCAACTACCGGCAAACGAGTGAACTTATCTTTTTCGTATTCTTCCATAATCCTTTCATAGGACCAGGATTCAGAAACGGTAGTCATATCGATTCGGGGAATCATAATTTCTTTTGCATTAGAATCCTGAAAATCGATGTATTGATAAATCAGATTTCGCTCATCAATTTCTAGAGTTCCACTTTCGTGACTAGTTTCCACAATATTTTTAATTTCAGTGGCTGTAAGACCGGAATTTACATCTTCCTTACTTACACCCATGGCTTGCATCAGGCCACCGGCTAAATAATTCACCACATAGATAATAGGGGTTAAAAAATACATTAAACGCCAAATGACGCCACCATATTTTAAAGACATGTCCTCAGCTTTTAATTTGGCCATGGTCTTTGGAGTAATTTCTCCAAAAATCAAAATTAAAAAGGTAAGAACACCGGTGGCAATCCCAGCTCCGTAACTTCCTAATAGCTTAACCGCTAGGGTAGTAGCTAAAGAGGATGCGGACAAGTTTACGATGTTATTTCCAATTAATATGGCAGATAACATTTTAGGGGAATCGGAAATGATGTTCATTACCGTCTCAGCTCGTTTATCTCCTTCTTGTGCCATAGTTTTGATTCGTATTTCACTTACAGTAGTAAGAGCGGTTTCTGCCGATGAAAAAAAGGCAGATAAAAATAAAAGTAAAATTAAAAATAGTATTTGAATTATCGACTCTGCTTCCACGTATTAAACTCCTGAATTATTTAAGTAATCTTTTTGTTCTTGGGTTAATGTATCAATTGAAATGCCAAGGAATGTTAGTTTTCGATTGGCAACGGAAAGATCTACTTCTTTTGGAACAGCAATTAGCTTTTGTGTTAAATCTTTTCCATGTTCTACTAAGTATTTAGCAGATAGTGCTTGAATGGCAAAACTCATATCCATAATTTCTGCAGGATGTCCGTCGCCACAAGCTAAATTTACGAGGCGACCTTCCCCTAAAACATAGATAAAGCTATCTTTTTTTACCTCATATCCAATAATGTTTTGACGCTGATCAATAGTGGAAAGAGCCATTTTTCGAAGATTTGCCATATCGATTTCTACATCAAAGTGTCCGGCGTTACAAAGTATAGCACCATTTTTCATTTCTAAAAAATCATCCTTTGTAATAACACCGGCACAGCCTGTAACTGTAATAAAGAAATCGCCGATTTTTGCGGCTTCTCTCATTGGCATGACTTGAAATCCATCCATAACAGCTTCAATGGCTTTTATAGGATCAACTTCTGTAATAATGACCTTTGCCCCAAATCCTTTGGCACGCATGGCTACACCTTTTCCACACCAGCCGTAACCTGCTACCACAACATATTTGCCGGCAACAATTAAGTTCGTGGTGCGATTAATACCATCCCAGACCGATTGGCCTGTACCATAGCGGTTATCAAAAAGATGTTTGCAATCTGCATCATTTACCATAACCATGGGAAAGGCAAGTTTTTCGGCAGCAGCCATAGCCTTTAGACGAATAATACCAGTAGTAGTTTCTTCGCAACCGCCAATAACGTATGGGATTTCGTCTTGTAATTTGGTATGGAGCATATTCACTAAATCACCACCATCGTCAATAATAATATTGCAGTGATTTTTTAACACTTTTTCGATACAGGAAAAATATTCCTTTTCGCTACAGTTATACCATGCAAAAACATTTAATCCATCCTTTGCCAAAGCAGCAGCTACATCATCTTGTGTAGATAGTGGGTTTGAGCCTGTAATAAACATTTCAGCTCCACCGGCTGCCAATACCTTACATAGATATGCTGTTTTTGCTTCTAAGTGAACTGATAGTGCAATACGAATTCCAGCAAAGGGTTTCTCCTTTGAAAAATCATCTTCCAGGGAACGAAGAAGTGGGCAGTTTTTTCTGACCCAATCAATTTTATGTTCTCCAGAAGGTGCTAAAGAAATGTCTTTAATATCGTACATAATCAAACCTCCCCGGGATTTTCCCATATACATTTGAAATTTATTATATCATAAGGCTAAGAGTTTATGGTATACTTGCCCTATGAAAAAAATGAGATTAACAGCGGTACTTTTGTCAGCAGTCCTTCTTATGACAGGATGTACCTTAAATAGAGAAGAAAAACAAGATAAATTAAAAGAAACAGCAATTGAAAATATTGGAGCGGGAGATTATGAAAATGCTCTTTCAAATCTAAATGAAGCCCTAACTTTCGCCGGAGGAAAAGTTACAGATCGAGAAGTGGATATATGCTATTATAAGGGCGCAGTACAGTATTTACTTACAGATACAGCTGGTGCAATTGATACTTATTCTGGACTTATTCTTTACGATGATACAGATGCATGGGCCTATTATCTAAGAGGAAGCCTATATCTTAAAGAAAAAGAGTCAGAACTGGCACTGAAAGATTATAAAAAAGCAGTGAAAGTTTCCAACAATGACTACGAGCTTTATATCCAGATTTATGAAAATTTAAATGCCCAGGATTATCGTGATGAAGGATTGGAATTTTTAAACCTTGCGTTAGAAATAGAGGGAAGTTCTGCCAATCAATTATTCTGGCGTGGAAGAATCTATCTTATCTTAGAGCAGTATGATGCAGCAGAAAAGGTACTTTTAAGTGCTGTAGAAAAAGGAAATGCGGAGGCAAATATTTACCTTGCACAGGCGTATCGTGGTAAAGGTGATGAGGATAAGGCGGATGAAGTATTATCTTCTTTTGCAAAAGAAGCTTCTGCTACCTCTGTAGGATTGCAGGTACTTGGTGATATTTATATGGAAGACGGTGAGTACGAACAGGCTTATGAGGCCTATGAAAAAGCACTGTCTTTAGATGATGTTTCAAATAAAAAACAGCTTATGAAAAATGAAATTGGTGCTCTAGAATATATGGGTGACTTTTCCGGTGCTTTAGAAAAGGCAAATGAGTATATTTTAGAATACCCTTCAGATACTGATGTTCTTAAGGAAATTACATTTTTGACAACGCGTGTCTAGTACTTTGATAAAAATAAAACACAATATATTGTGGTTTTTTGTATTGACCTAATCTATATTTGGTGCTAAAATAATCTCAAACGCGGCTAGTATATTCGGACGAAATAAAAAGAGTGAAGAGTAAACTGAAGGAGATTAGGGGAAAATGTTTGAAGTAGTAAAACGCGATGGCCAGGTGGCTGACTTTAATTTAGGAAAGATTAACACAGCTGTAGAAAAAGCTTTCAAAGCTACAGAGATGCAGTATGATGATGATATCCTAAGTCTTTTATCATTACGCGTATCAGCGGATTTTCAGAAAAAAATCAAAGAGAATAAGATCTATGTGGAAGACATCCAGGATAGTGTGGAGCATGTCTTAGAACAGACAGGTTACACAGAGGTTGCAAAAGCCTATATCTTGTATCGTAAACAAAGAGAAAAAATGCGTAACATGAAAAATACCATCTTGGATTACAAAGATGTTGTAAATAGTTACGTTAAAGTAGAAGACTGGAGAGTAAAAGAAAACTCCACTGTTACATATTCCGTAGGTGGATTGATTCTTTCAAACTCTGGAGCCATTACAGCAAATTACTGGTTATCTGAAATTTATGATCAGGAAATTGCCAATGCACACAGAAATGCAGATATTCATATTCATGATTTATCTATGTTAACTGGATATTGTGCAGGATGGTCTCTAAAACAATTAATCCAAGAAGGCCTGGGCGGTATTTCAGGAAAGATCACATCAGCTCCGGCAAAGCATTTGTCCGTGCTTTGTAATCAGATGGTAAACTTCCTTGGAATCATGCAAAATGAATGGGCAGGCGCACAGGCCTTTTCCTCCTTCGATACCTATTTAGCGCCTTTCGTAAAGGCAGATAATCTGACCTATCGAGAAGTGAAAAAATGCATTGAATCCTTTATTTATGGTGTAAATACTCCAAGTCGTTGGGGTTCACAGGCGCCATTTACAAACATTACACTTGATTGGACAGTTCCAGGAGATTTAGCAGAACTCCCTGCCATCGTAGGCGGAAAAGAAATGGACTTTAAGTATAAGGATTGTAAGCAGGAGATGGATATGGTCAATCGTGCCTTCTTAGAGGTAATGATTGAAGGAGATGCAAATGGAAGAGGCTTCCAGTATCCAATTCCAACTTATTCCATTACAAAGGATTTTGACTGGTCTGAAACAGAAAACAACAAGCTTTTATTTGAGATGACAGCAAAATATGGTACACCATACTTCTCAAACTATATCAATTCAGATATGGAACCTTCTGATGTACGTAGTATGTGCTGCAGACTTCGTTTGGATCTTCGTGAACTTCGTAAGAAATCAGGAGGATTCTTTGGAAGTGGTGAGAGTACTGGTTCTGTAGGAGTTGTTACGATTAACTTACCTCGTATTGCATATCAGGCCACTGATGAAGCAGATTTTTATCGAAGATTAGATCGTTTGATGGACGTAGCAGCTCGTTCTCTAAAGATTAAACGTGATGTGATTTCTAAATTATTAGATGAAGGATTATATCCTTATACAAAGCGTTATCTTGGAACCTTTAACAATCATTTTTCTACCATTGGATTAATTGGTATGAATGAAGTTGGATTAAATGCTTCCTGGCTAAAGGCAGATTTAACTCATGAGAAGACTCAGGCTTTTGCAAAGGATGTATTAAATCATATGAGAGAGCGTTTGTCAGATTATCAGGAACAGTATGGTGATCTTTATAACTTAGAGGCTACACCAGCTGAGTCCACGACATATCGTTTGGCAAAACATGATAAAGAACGCTTCCCAGATATTATTACTGCTGGTAATGAAGGAGATACACCTTACTACACCAATTCATCACACTTACCGGTAGACTTTACTGCAGATATTTTTGATGCACTTGATGTACAGGACGAATTACAGACCTTATATACTTCAGGAACAGTATTCCATGCTTTCTTAGGTGAAAAGTTACCTACCTGGCAGTCTGCTGCAAAATTGGTTCGTACCATTGCAGAAAATTATAAGTTGCCATATTACACCATGTCACCTACTTACTCCGTATGTAAGGAACACGGATATATTTCTGGAGAACAGTCTACTTGTCCAACCTGTGGTGCTCGTACAGAGATTTATTCACGAATTACTGGTTATTATCGTCCAGTGCAAAACTGGAATGAAGGAAAAATCCAGGAATATAAGAATCGTAGATTGTATGATGTTGAACATTCAAGAATTGATGTTACTGCAAAATTAAAAGCAGCAAAAGAAGAAGTGGTGGAAAATTCTCATCAGGAAATGACAGAACTTACTTTTTCTCCAAAGGTAACGGCAAGATATCTCTTTACTACAAAGACCTGTCCAAATTGTGCGAAAGCAAAAGAGATTTTATCTGATGAAGACTACATTGTAATTGACGCAGAAGAAGAACCTGAGCTTACGGAAAAGTATGGTGTTATGCAGGCACCTACTCTGGTGGTAGTGGATGGGGATTCTAGTGAGAAGTTTGTAAATGCATCAAACATTCAAAAATATGTAAGTGATCATCACAAAAAATAAGATTAAAAAATCGAAATATGTATAAGTTAGAAAGGCATTGTTTCATAAGAACAATGCCTTTTTTTATTCTTTGTGAAATATGACTAAGAAAGAGTCTCTTTTTTATCTATTTTAATGGATTGCAAATTTTTTATCTCTGACTATAATTATAGATATAACTAAAATAGTTTAGTTTTATTTAAAATATGACGGGAGATAATAATGGATACCAATTTCAAATTCAATGAACCATGGATTATGCAAAGAGCAGATCCTTTTGTAACTTATTATGGCGGATATTATTACTTTACTGCATCGGTTCCTGCCTATGACAGTATTGTGCTTAGACGCAGTAAAACTCTTGTTGGTTTAGCTGACGCTGAGGAAAAAGTTCTTTGGAAAAAGCATGAGAGTGGCCCAATGAGCGAACATATTTGGGCACCAGAATTACATTTTCTTTTTGGGAAATACTACATCTATTTTGCAGGTGGGGAAAAGGAAGATGTATGGAATATTAGACCTTACGTATTAGAGTGTAGCGGCGATGATCCTTATGAAGATGCCTGGGTTGAAAAAGGAAAAATGCAGTGTGCTGATGATGATGAGTTCTCTTTTAGAGCCTTTTCACTGGATGCTACCGTGTTTGAAGATAGTGGAAATCACTACTTTGTTTGGGCTGAAAAAGTTGGTGTAGGAAAGCAGATTAGTAATTTATATATTGCTCGTATGGAATCAGCTACAAAACTTGCTACAGTTCAGGTACTTTTAACAACTCCTGACTATGATTGGGAGAGAGTTGGTTTCTGGGTAAACGAAGGACCTTCCGTTATTAAGAAGAACAATAAAATTTATCTTACCTTTTCTGCAAGCGAAACAGGAGCAGCTTATTGCGTAGGTATGCTTTCTACAGAAAGTGGTAGAGATTTACTTGATCCTCTTAGTTGGAAAAAAGAGCGTTATCCAGTATTAAAAACCGATGCCTCTAAAGAACTTTATGGACCAGGTCATAACTCTTTTGTAAAGGATGAAGATGGCAGGGATATTATGGTATATCACTGTAGAACAGAAGAAAAAATCGAAGGAAATCCGCTTTATAATCCTAATCGCCATGCATTTTTGATGCCTGTTGCCTGGGATGAAAATGATGGTCCAATTTTTTCTTATGACAACAAGTAGGGGATTTGTATTAAGTAAATATGGAGAATGTATATCAATGAAATGTAAAAAATTAAAAATAACCGCAATCTCTCTCTTAGTTTTATCCTTAGGATTTTCAGCCTGCGGAACAGCCGGATCATCTTCTGGTTCGGATCTTTCCGCAGATGAAATCCAAAAGGGAATGTACACAAATGGGGTTTCCTGTCATGATCCACAGATTATTCTGGTGGATGATACCTATTATATGACAGGCTCTCATATGGTATTAGCAGAGTCAACTGACTTAAACTCTTGGGATTACGTTGCAAATGGAAATGCTACTAAGTACATTTCCAATTTATATGATGGAAGTTTACCGGCCTTTTCCTATGTAGGAAAAAATGAGGATGGGGGCTATTCTGTATGGGCAGGAAACATTTATTACAATGAAACAATGGATAAGTACATGTTGTATTTTTGTACCAGTTCCACCTATATTAAATCTGCTTTAGCATTAGCAGTAAGTGATACTCCGGATGGACCTTATGAATACGTAGGAGATTTGCTTTATTCCGGATTTACAAAATCAGAAATTGAAAAAACGGATTTGTTATCAGTGTTAGGGGAAGATGCTGATACCTCCCGTTATTTTAAGTATGGTGGATATAACAATGATGAGTGGCCAAACTGTATAGATCCTGCCATTTTTACGGATGAAGATGGAAAAATGTGGATGGTGTATGGATCCTGGTCTGGTGGAATTTTTATGCTAGAAATTGATCCAACTACAGGATTTCCAATTCATCCAGAAACGGATGAGGCAAATAATGTAGATGCTTATTTTGGGTATCATCTAATCGGTGGTGGTCATCACGCTTGTGAAGGTCCTTACATTACCTACAATGAAGAAAACGGATACTATTATTTATTTGTTTCTTATGGGGAATTAACCAGAGAGGGTGGTTATCAAATGAGACAGTATCGTAGTGAGTCGCCAACAGGTCCTTATTATGATGCTGCGGGAAATACCTGGGATGATGAAGAGGATTATTTTACATATGGATTAAAAATGGCAGGAAACTATACCCTTCCTTCATTAGATGGAAGCTATATGGCTCCTGGCGGACAGTCAGTATTTACAGGAACTGATGGGAATACCTACATTACTTATCATCAACGCTTTGACGAAGGAACCGAATATCATGAACCAAGAGTACATCAGATGTTTTTAACAGAGGATGACTGGTATGTTATGGCTCCTTTTGAAACATCAGATGAGCACTATATTGAAGGTGGTGTTACAGAGGATACTTTGAATGGAACCTTCCATATTATTAATCATGGTACTGATGTGTCATCTACTATAGAACATACAGAGGCCTGTGAATTCTCTAAGGGGAAAATCAGTGGAGAAAAAGAAGGCACTTATGAGTTTGAAGAGGGTTCTAATAGTGTGACTGTAACCTTAGGCGAGCAGACCTTTAAGGGAGAAGTGATAGAAATGACAGATGAAGCCGGCAATCATACGATTTGCTTTATGGCTACATCCAATAACAATGAAACTATATGGGGTATTCGCTATTTAAGCGAATAGATAAGGACAAGGAGAAAAGATGTCAGAATTAGTAATTAACAATAAAAATCAAGTTTCTCATATCAATCCAGAAATCTATGGTCATTTTTCAGAGCATTTAGGAAGATGTATCTATGAGGGAATTTATGTTGGAGAGGACTCCGATATTAAAAATGTAAATGGAATGAGATGTGATGTGGTAGAGGCATTAAAAGAGTTAAAGGTGCCTTTGCTTCGCTGGCCGGGAGGATGTTTTGCAGATGAATACCATTGGAAAGATGGTATTGGCCCGAAAGAAAATAGAAAGAAAATGGTAAATACTCATTGGGGCGGCGTGGTAGAAGATAATAGCTTTGGAACACATGAATTTTTTGAGCTATGCCGTCAGCTTGGATGTAAGACTTACATCAATGGAAATGTTGGTAGTGGTACGGTTCAGGAAATGTCTGAATGGGTAGAATATATGACCTTTGAAGGGGTTTCTCCAATGGCTGACTTACGTAAGAAAAACGGTCACAAAGAGCCTTGGACCATTGATTATTTCGGTGTAGGAAATGAGAACTGGGGATGTGGTGGAAATATGCGTCCATCTTACTATGCAGATTTGTATCGCAGATTCCAGACCTATGTGAGAGTTTATAACCCGGATAAGCCAATCAAAAAGGTTTGTGGTGGAGCAAATGTAGATGATTTCCATTGGACAAAAACAGTGTTAGATGTAACACATGATCATACACCACCTCAGTTCCATGGATTTATGGATGGTTTGTCACTTCATTATTATGTTCATCCAGAAGGATGGGAAATTAAGGGAAGTGCCACTGATTTTGATGAAGAGGTCTGGTATAAAACTTTAAATAAAGCTTTATTTATGGATGAACTTGTAACAAAGCATGGTCATATTATGGACCAGTACGATCCAGATAAAAATATCGGTATGATTGTAGATGAATGGGGTACCTGGTATACCTGCGAACCTGGAACCAACCCAGGATTTTTATATCAGCAAAATACCATTCGTGATGCTTTGGTTGCTGGCATTACATTGAATGTATTCAATAAACATTCCGATCGCGTAAAGATGGCAAACTTAGCACAGATGGTGAATGTATTACAGGCGGTTTTACTTACAGAAGGAGATAAGATGATAAAAACTCCTACTTACCATGTAATGCATCAGTACAGATATCATCAGGATGGAGAACTTTTAGATTCTTCTCTTACCGGAGTCGAAGAAATTACTGTGGGTGAGTGGAGTGTTCCAAAGGTTACAGAGTCTGTATCCGTAGATAAGGATGGCATTATTACTCTTACAGTTAATAACCTATCTATTAAGGATAAGGAAACAGTTTCTGTTACATTTGCAGATGGAGATTATGAGGTAATTGAAGCAACACAGGTAACGGGTGAAATTCATGCTCATAATACCTTCGATGCACCTGAGGTTGTAACAGAAGAAGCTTTCACATCATATGAATGTGCAGAGAATAAAGCGACTCTTACTTTGGCACCAAGTAGTGTTACTATGATTCGATTTAAATCAAAATAAAAGGAATCATATATTTCATAGCTTTTTATGGAGAATAAGATGGAAGAAAATGTGATTTTTTGCAGACAATGTGAGATATTAAATAACCTTCCAAAAGATGTCTTAGATTACACACAAAAGTTATATCGGTTGCTTGATGAAAAGGATCGGGCAACCGATTCTTTAATTTCACAAAGATTAAAGGTGTGTGAAACCTGCGAGAAAAATAGGGAAGGAACCTGTCAAAGCTGTGGCTGTTATGTAGCCTTTCGGGCAATGAAAAAAGAAGGTAATTGTCCTATGAAAAAATGGTAATTAAAAAGGAGATTTACGGAAATATGGAAAATTTAGTGTATGTGGAAGAACCCAAAAAACCAACTATGGAGGATTTTGGAAATAGAGAGCAACCGGGACTATGGATGACTCATGATCCAGCTGCTTATCAGGATCCTGTATCAAAGAATTATTATATTTATAGTACTGGAGCATTATTGAAAAAATCGGAGGATATGATTCATTTTACCTCTCTTGGAAAGGTCTGTGAAGTTCCAGAAGAAGCCTATGAATGGACAAAAAGCAGAGATATTTGGGCTCCTGATATTGTAAAGGTTGGTGACGAATATCGTTTATACTGCAGCAACTCTTCTTGGGGAGTTCAGCAGTCATGTATCTTTTTGGCAGTATCCTCCTCACCAGAAGGTCCTTTTGAACCAAGAGGTATTGTGATAAAAACCTCTGATAAATTACCAGTAAATGCTATTGATGCAAATATTATTACAGATGCAAAAACAGGTCAGATGTATATGCTTTATGGATCTTTTTGGGGTGGATGTTATGTTTTAGAATTAGATGTAGAGACTGGTCTTTCAAAAAATCCATGTCCAAGAAAATGGACCTATGACAAAAAGAGCGATTCTTTCTCATGTGAAATGAAAAATATTATTGGGACCTGTGTGGCAAAAAGACCGAAGTACTTAAGTACAGCAGTAGAAGGGCCCTATATGATTTATAACGAAGTCTTTGATTTTTATTATCTATTTGTTTCTTATGGATCGCTAAAGAGTGACTATAATATTTGCGTCGGCAGAAGTAAACATATTACAGGACCGTTTTTAGATTCAAAAGGAGAGTCATTAATCAGTGCTCTTGGTACAGAAACTGCAGGAAATTTACTTATGGCAGGGTATGAATGGAATGATGGCATATCATATATGGCACCAGGACACAACTCAGTTTTAAGAAATGAAGAAAATGATTTCTTTTTAGTTACTCACATCAGAGAAAAAAACTTCCATGATGAACCGGAACCTTCCACCATGCAGGTAAGACGTATCTATTTTTCGGAAGACGGATGGCCTTATGTAGAATCAGAAGTTTATGCTGGAAAAGCGGAACATGAATTTACCAAAGAAGAGTTACTTGGATTTTATGAAAGAATCGATTTTTATAAAACCATTCCTCAGGGGATTTCTGTTTCTACTCCAATGAAATTGGGGGAAGAATCTTATTATGAACATTGTTCCGTTTGTGGAGAGTGGGAAATGACAGATGGAAATCATCTGGAAATTACCTATGGGCCATATAAAGAAAAAACGACGGTGGCCTATGTCTTTGATCGAGAAAGACAAGTGACCACCATCGGTATTTGCGGCATAGATGAAGAGGGCCGAAGCTTTTGGGCGAAGAAGATTAGTGATTAATCTTCTTCCATAGGAATATAATGAATATTCACATTGATGTCTTGTGCGTAGTTTCCAAAGGACGAACCAAAAATGGTAAGTCCGCCTACGTGCGCGGCGTCATCCTTTACAGCCATTTTAAATCGTATTTTACTACGATAGTCTAATTGGAAAGTATCAATACTTACATCTGAAATTTTCAATCCATCAATATAAGTTCCACTGGAATTAATTACAAGTAATTTTAATAATCCATATTGATTCCAATTATCAAACCACCAATCCGGTGTGAAGATTCCACGTACATCACCATAATCCCCAGGAGAAGTCCAGGTACCTATTTCTGTATCATTGATAGAAAAGGTAATATCAGAAGGCCATACACTGTTAATACCGGGGGCTTCTGAGGAAATCTCGGTGGAAATCATGATTTCAGTAATCTTTTGCCCAGAAGGAATGAAGTTTGGAATTTCATATTCCACAAATCCTTTTGTAAACCAAAGAATTTCAGCGTTATAACGATCTGGGTGTCCAAAGTATCTGGTATCATCAACTTCTCCCACTAGGGATTCACCAGTAGCGATTCCACAGGTAGGATATACCTGGTAATCAGAGTAGTGACCAATCTTAATATTGGTACTATATACATTTTGAGTAGTTTCTGGTGCGGTAAAGTCAATTAATAACTTATCCATATTTAAACTGCAAATCTTTTGATTGCCGTGTCCTGCAGATTCACCGGAAGTGGTGATAATGCCACAGGCTTCCATTTTCTTTATATGATTGGTTAAAGCACCGTTTGTGATTTTTAAGTCCGTTGCAATTTCGTTCATATTCATACGTTGATTCTTTAATAGAAGTTTAATGATATCAATACGAACGTCGGATCCTAATACCTTAAAGAGCTCTAATCCCTCATCAGGTGAAGTAATATATATCATCCGATTCTCCTTATTCATAGTGTAAATAACTTGTACTAATATATACAAAAACATTGTATACCAACTGTCAACTATTTCGTACAAAAAAGTATTCGTTTTAATTAACAAAAATTACTTTGCGTTTCTGTTGAAATTCACGAAAAACTAAAATAGTTTAAATTAATCTAAAATATTCATTGACGTTAAAATATTTGAGCGTTAGAATTACATTGTAATCAAAAAGGGGTAAAACCCAAAAACATTTTTTCATTTTATTTTTTAGGGTTATAGGAGGGAATAAATGAAGAAGAAATTATTATCGCTATTCTTAGTAGCTGTAATGGGGGTAACTGCTTTAGCAGGTTGTGGTAATGTAACTACAACTGAAGAAGCTGGTGAGACATCTACAGATGAGACTACTGAGGAAGACACCACAACAACAGATTCTCTTACAGGAAACGGTGATGCAGAATTAAACGTATTCTTGTATATGCAGGATCACGAAAAAGAAGCTTACAAGAAAGTATTGGAAAGCTTCGTTGAAGAACATGCTGATGAGATTAAAGAAGTAACTTTCGAAGTTACTACTCAGGATGAGTACAACACAAAGATGACAGCTAACATGACAGCAAATGACATGCCAGATGTTTTCTATGTTGGACCTTCAGCAGTTCGTTCTTATGTTGATAACGGGTACATTATGTCATTAGATGATTATGTAGACGCTGAAACAATTGAAAGCACTTGGGGAACTACTCAGGAAATCTATCGTTACGATGGAACAAACGTAGGAAGTGGAAGCTTATATGCTTTGCCTAAGGATTTATCTTGCTTCGCATTTGCTTACAACAAAGACTTATTCGATGCAGCTGGAATTGAATATCCAGATCCTGAAAATCCATATACTTATGACGAATTCTTAGAAGTTTGCCAGAAGTTAACACAGGATACAGATGGTGATGGAGAAATTGATCAGTGGGGTGTTGCAAACGCTAACGAGTTTGGTATGACTCCTTACTTATATTCAAACGGTGTTAAGTTCTTAAATGATGATATGACAGAAGTAAATGTAGCAGACAATGCTCAGCTTGCTGAAGCTCTTACATTCTACACAGACTTAACAACTAAGTATGGTGTAA
>JAIKXK010000168.1 GCA_024684155.1 Lachnospiraceae bacterium
GGAAAACGGAGATACAGAAATTCTAGAAGCAGGTCGCCGTGTACATGGCTGGGGACGAATTCATGCCGTACAGATGATTGAGCCAAAGACGTCTTTGATTAAGGCCTGGCTTTTAAAGGAAGCGATTGAAAATAATGTAGATTATAATTATTCTGCATTTTTGTGTTTTGATAAAAGTGGTGCCAGAGAAAAATTAAAACGTGAGATTTCTCAGGAAGAATTCAAAGGAATTGCTACTATTATCCAGTCTATTATGGCAGGTGGTCCAAATGGTGGAATCGAAAATCTTCCAAATTCAGAGGAAGTGATTCGTGATTTTGTAAAGCAGGCCATGACAAAGGAATTAAGTGTAGAAGACTACGAACTGATTTGGAGTATGGGCGTTGTTGTTTCTGACAACGGACGTGCAGTAGATATTTCAAAGAATATTGAAGCAATTATTACAGACCCGAAATGCAAGGAAGTTATGAAAGCAGCGGGAAAAGAGTTATAATGTTTTGAAACAGGAGAAAATAATATGAGTAAAGCAGATGAAATTTTTGTGAAGATGTGCCAGGACATTATTGATCACGGTACAAGTACAGAAGGTGAAAAGGTTCGCCCAAAATGGGAGGACGGCACCAGTGCATATACCATTAAACAGTTTGGTGTTGTAAATCGATATAATTTAAGAGAGGAATTTCCGGCAATTACACTTCGAAAGACTGCAGTAAAATCTGCAACCAATGAAATGCTTTGGATTTGGCAGCAGAAGTCAAATAACATTCATAATTTAAAATCCACTGTCTGGGATGAATGGGCAGATGAAGAAGGTTCTATTGGTAAAGCTTACGGATATCAGATGGCAGTAAAGCATCACTATAGAGATATTACGGAAGAGGGACTGATTCATGCCTTTGGAAAGGATAAAATCGCACGCTTTGAAAAGGATGAAACAGGATATTTTATGGATCAGGTAGATCGTGTGATTTACGATTTAAAAAATAATCCTTTTAGCCGTCGTATTATGACAAATATTTATGTACATCAGGATTTGGAAGATATGAACCTTTATCCATGTGCATATAGTATGACCTTTAATGTTACTTCAGAACCAGGGAGCGATAAGTTAGTATTAAATGCTATTTTAAATCAGCGCTCACAGGATATTTTGGCAGCAAATAACTGGAATGTTTGTCAGTATTCCGTGCTTGTTTATATGCTGGCACAGGTTTGTGACATGGTTCCTGGAGAATTTGTTCACGTGATTGCTGACGCTCATATTTATGATCGCCATGTTGATATTATTAAAGAACTGATTTCCCGTCCTCAGTATCCAGCACCAAAGTTCTGGTTAAATCCAGAGATTAAGGATTTCTATGAATTTACCGATGCAGATATTAAGTTAGAGGATTATGAGACGGGACCTCAGGTGAAAAATATCCCTATTGCAGTATAAGACAGACCAGGAAAAGAAAGAGGAAGAAAAAGATGAAAGCAATTGTAGCAGTAGACAAAAATTGGGCCATCGGGCTAAACGGAAAACTATTGGTTAGTATCCCAGAAGATATGAAATTTTTCCGTGCTACCACTTTAGGTAAGGTCGTGGTTATGGGCAGAAAAACATTGGAAAGCTTTCCGAATCAGAAACCTTTAAAGGATCGAGTCAATATTGTGGTCACAAGAGATAAGTCTTATAAAAAAGATGGAGTTATTGTGGTCACAGATTTAGATCAGTTAAAAACGGAATTGGAAAAGTACAACAGTGATGATGTCTTTGTCATCGGCGGCGAGAGCATTTATAAGCAGTTAATCGATGAATGTGATACTGCATATGTTACAAAGATTGACTATGCCTATGAGGCAGATGCATATTTCCCAAACTTGGATGAAAAGGAAAACTGGGAAGTGGCACAGGAAGGCGATGAAGAGACATACTATGACTTAGAGTATTATTTTATGACTTACGCTCGTAAGGAGTAATCTAATCTATAGGAGGGAAAAAGATGGACATTGCCGGAAAAAAATTGATTTTAAAAGCCCTTACGGAAGAGGGCGTTGATACGGTGTTTGCATACCCTGGTGGTATGATTACCGATATTATGGACGAAATGTATAAGCAGGATAATCTTCATGTAGTATTACCCAGACATGAACAGGCTTTGGTACATGAGGCAGAAGGTTATGC
>JAIKXK010000208.1 GCA_024684155.1 Lachnospiraceae bacterium
GCTGCACCAGAGTCTATTCACCTTTGTGACTTCCCAGAAGTAAAGGAAGAGTGGATTGATTCTGAGTTAGAAAAGAACATGGTGGAACTCTTAAAGATCGTTGTATTTGGTCGTGCTTGTAGAAACTCTGCAAATATTAAGAACCGCCAGCCAATTGGAAATATGTATATCAAAGCAGAAAGTACTTTGCCTGAATATTATGTTGAAATTATTGAGGATGAATTAAATGTAAAACATGCAGAATTCTCTGATGATGTATCACAGGCAACTACTTATTCCTTTAAACCACAGCTTCGTACCGTTGGTCCAAAGTATGGTAAGTTCTTAAAGGGAATTCAGGAAGCACTTGCTTCTTTGGATGGAAATAAAGCTTATGCTTCATTGCAGAAGGATGGATTTATTACCCTTCCTGAAGTAGATGCATCTATTAAATTAGCGGAAGAAGATTTGTTGATTACACAGGAGTCTCAGGAAGGCTTCGTCTCAGACGGAGATAATGAGGTAACTGTTGTTCTAGATACGAACCTAACAGAAGAACTTCTTGAGGAAGGCTTTGTTAGAGAAATTATTTCGAAGATCCAGACTATGAGAAAAGAAGCTGGATTTGAGGTTATGGATCATATTACGGTAGCTTATGATGGATCTGAGAAGATTGAGGCTATTTTTGAGGCACATAAAGAGGACATCGCTACAGAGGTTTTGGCAACAGGACTTCAGAAGGGAGCCGTAAATGGATATGAAAAATCTTGGAACATTAATGGAGAAAAAGTTAACCTCAGCGTTTCAAAGAACAACTAAAAATAACACAGGGGAGAAAATGCCTATGAAAACACCTGCATTCAACAAGGAAAAAATCAAAACTGAGATTAAGGAAAACGTACGTCGCCTTTATCGTAAGGATTTGGATGAAGCATCCAATCAGGAAGTGTATCAGGCAGTTGCACTGGTTGTAAAAGACTATGTCATTGATGCATGGCTAAAGACTCAGAAAGCAATGGAGGAACAGGATCCAAAGATTGTTTATTACATGTCTATGGAATTCTTGATCGGCCGTTTGCTTGGAAACAATATGATCAATTTAAAGGCCTATAAGGAAGTAAAAGAAGCCTTAGATGAACTTGGATTTGATTTAGAAAACATTGAAGATGAAGAGCCGGATCCTGCTCTTGGTAATGGTGGTTTGGGAAGACTTGCTGCCTGCTTTTTAGATTCCCTTTCTACCTTAGGATACGCAGCCTATGGCTGTGGTATTCGTTACCGTTATGGAATGTTTAAACAAAAGATTGAAGATGGAAATCAAAGAGAAGTTCCGGATGACTGGTTAAAAAATGGATATCCTTTCGAGTTGAAGCGTTCAGAGTACGAATACGAAGTAAAATTCGGTGGATATGTTACCTCTGAAGACAAAGGGGATGGAAGAATTGAATTTATTCAAAAGGATTACAGCTCTGTTATGGCGGTGCCTTATGATATGCCAATTGTAGGTTATGGAAATAACGTAGTAAATTCTCTTATGATTTGGGATGCCATGCCAAAGCAGGTATTTTCACTGGAAAGCTTTGATAAAGGAGATTATCAAAAGGCAGTGGAAGATGAAAATCTTGCAAGAAGTCTGGTAGAAGTATTGTATCCAAATGACAATCATGTCTCTGGTAAAGAGCTTCGATTAAAACAGCAGTACTTTTTTGTTTCTGCTTCTTTACAAAGAGCTATTGATAAGTTTTTAAAGGGACATAAGGATTTACATGATTTGCCAAAGAAAGTTACCTTCCAGATGAACGATACTCATCCTACTTTAACTGTTGCAGAGTTAATGCGACTTTTAATGGATGAGCATAAAATGGGTTGGGATGAAGCTTGGGAAATCACCACAAAATGTGTGGCTTATACTAACCATACCATTATGTCAGAAGCTTTGGAAAAATGGCCAATTGAGATTTTCTCTCGATTGCTGCCACGTATATACAATATTGTAGAAGAGATTAATCGTCGTTTCTGCATGGATATTGAAAAGAAATTCCCGGGAGATAACGATAAAAAATATCGTATGGCAATTATTAGTGATGGCCAGGTTAAGATGGCTCATCTTGCCATTTGTGCCGGCTATTCGGTAAACGGTGTAGCTGCACTCCATACAGAAATCTTAAAGAAACAGTCTTTGAAAGATTTCTACGATATGTATCCAGAGAAATTCAATAATAAAACTAACGGCATTACCCAGAGAAGATTCCTGCTTCACGGTAATCCTCTTCTTGCCGATTGGGTAACAGACCATATTGGACCAGAATGGATTACAGATTTATCTCAGATGAAGAAGTTAGCTGTTTATGCAGATGACAAAAAAGCCCAGCAGGAATTTATGAATATCAAATATAAAAATAAAGTCCGTCTGGCAAAATATATCAAGGAGCATAATGGAATTGAAGTAGATCCAAGATCTATTTTCGATGTTCAGGTAAAGAGACTTCACGAGTATAAGAGACAGCTATTAAATATTTTACATGTAATGTATTTGTACAATGAAATGAAGGATCATCCTGAAAGAGATTACTATCCTAGAACTTTCATTTTTGGTGCAAAGGCTGCAGCTGGATATCAGATTGCAAAGCTTACCATTAAGTTGATCAACAATGTAGCAGCTGTGATTAATAACGATCCTTCTATCAAAGGAAAGATTAAGGTAGTCTTTATTGAAGATTATCGTGTTTCTAATGCGGAATGGATCTTTGCGGCAGCAGATGTTTCAGAACAGATTTCTACCGCTTCAAAGGAGGCATCTGGAACTGGAAATATGAAGTTTATGCTAAACGGTGCCATTACTATAGGAACCATGGATGGTGCTAATGTAGAGATGGTTCAGGAAATGGGTGAGGAGAATGCCTTTATCTTTGGTATGAGTGCCGATGAGGTAATTGCCCATGAGCATAATCGTGATTATGATCCAATGGGAATTTTCAATAATGACCAGGATATTCGAAGAGTGCTGATGCAGTTGATCAATGGATTTTATTCACCAAATGATCCTGAACTGTTTAGACCACTTTATAATTCTTTACTAAATACACAGTCAACACAGTATGCAGATACCTACTTTAACCTTTTGGATTTCCATTCTTATGCAGAAGCAAGAGGACGAATTGAAGAGGCTTATAAGGATGAAGCAACCTGGGCTAAGATGGCAATGTTAAACGTTGCAAATGTTGGTAAGTTTTCATCTGATAGAACTATAAAAGAGTATGTGGATGATATTTGGAAATTAGATAAAATCACTGTACGATAAAAGTCAGAAA
>JAIKXK010000280.1 GCA_024684155.1 Lachnospiraceae bacterium
CAATCATAAAGGAGAAAAAAGTTATGAAAAGAAAATTATTAGCAGTAGTATTACTAGGAGTAATGGCCACAGCGGTATTGACTGGATGTGGAGCAGAGAAGGAAGAAAAAGAAACAACAGTAGCAGAAGTAGAAACAGATACTGAAGTTGTAGCAGACGAAGATGTTTCTACGCCTGTAAATCTTGAAGAAGATGAAGATGTTTCTACTCCTGCAAATCTTGAAGAAGATGTAAAAGAAGTTGAATCTATTGAAACAGAAACAGTTACGTATGAGGCCACGAATGGGCAGACAGTTGTCTTTGAATTTCCAGAAGTAGACAATACAATGATTAGGAAACTTGAAGATGCCGGTATTGCAGAAACTGGTAAATACACAGGTACATACATTCATTTCTTTAACGAAGAAGAAGCAATGATCTGCATGAAATCTACCAATCCTAATGCTTTTGATTTCGGTCTAATTGAAGAACAAGGAACTATTACAGATGAAGAGTATAATACATGGGCTGAAGGTTTTAGGGCGGAAGTTACAAAATACTTAGATGGAAAGCTTACGGCTATTGATGTAAGTGGTGATGGAAAGATTACGTATGCCGATCAGGCTGTTTGTGCAGTTTTCACTTATGGTCAGGATTTCTATGGAACAACTGATTTATATTAATTTTTGAAAGCGTATATGAAATGTCTTTAGATTTTAATATTTCCATTATGGATTTAATCCAGGCAGTCGTTGCAATTCTAAGTGCAGCCTTTGTTGTAGTTGAGCTACGTCGCTCCGCCAATACAACTCATGGGGAATTTGTATTGAGTTTACAAGAACAGTATGAAACGAGTGAAGGGTTTGCTGAGTTATTTAATATCTGTTGGAAGTATCATGAACGGGAGATATCCGGACGTGAATTATATAAGTATTTGGAAGACCATCGTACGATCCTGTTAAATTATTTTACATTTTTTGAAAGTATGTATTTAATGGTTACAAAAAAATCTTTGCAAATGAAGGACTTGGATGAGTTGTTTGGACGTCGTTTTTTGAGCGTGGCTAATAATAAGATTGTTCAAGAAGTTGACTTAATTCGTAACCATGATTATTATACGAATATTTTTAAACTATATAAAAGATGGCGGCAGTATCGCGGCGAGAATGGTAATTATTTCCTGAACGATGATGTTGGCGAAGAAGACGATAGATACTGGGATTTGGAAGAAGCCTACGAATCTTTCTGGTCAAAGGTTCAAATTCGGAAGTTGGAAGTAACGGATAAGGAATCCTTGGAGAAACTGATTTGTGAAATTGAACAGACTCTTCAGAAGGAAGGGAAGGAGTCCTATTGGCTTCCGATTTCAGATGCTTCTAGAGAGCATTTTTTAGATGATAATTGGACCATTTTTATGGGAGCCTTTAAGCAGAATCAAGGCTCGGAAAAATTGATTGGTGCCATGGGATTGTTCTTGAATGAAAATGAGTATGGAAAAAGCTGCGAAGTTATTGGGTTAAATGGAAGCGTGGGCGAGTTTGGTCGAGCTATGGTGCTCCCTGATTACCGAAAAAAGGAAGTGATTGGGCGTTTGGCATATGAGCTATTACCGGTTGCAAGGGAAAAAAAGATAAAATACCTACTTGCCACAGTTCATCCAGATAATAAACCTAGCTGGAATTTTGCGTCCCGTATGGGGTTCGTGAAAAAAGGAGAGAAGAATATGAATACGGAGTATCCACGAGATATTCTAATTCGTGAGATGTAGTATGGGATTGCAATGTAAGGACGATTTATTGTTATGTAAAAGAAATGAGTTTGTACCCGAAAATCCTACAGTAGAAGAACGCGGAATAGTTGGACTCTTGAGGTATCGGACAAACAAGAATAAGATGCATCCCGACTCGATTTATCAGGGCTATGACGAATTGACGCATAAATACTTTGGAAAATCAAAAACCGCAGAGTACTTTGAGGAATTATATGGTGTTAATCCGTTTGAGATTGGGAGCAGCGATACGATTTTTAATTGTTGGTCATTTTTGAAACGTTTTCTTTTAGGGGTGGTTGAAGGTAAAAGTATTACCGAAGAAAATGTGATTCAGAATATCGATGCAGTCTTTGAGGGTTATTCTAGTATAAGAACTAAGCTGGATCGATTGGCCGATTACCATCATTCACTCGCGAATTTTATGCCGGCACCTGTAGGGTTTAATGGTAACCGTTCGCATGATGGTAAAGGAAACTACTTTCGAGATAATGATATGCCGGATGTGTATTATAAAAGAGCGGAAGCAGATTTTCCAGAAATGTATCAATGGATTAATGATTATGTGGAGGAATACTCTCTTCAGTTTTTCAATGAGTTTGAGTCCTATCTAATAGATGGGAAGGCAAACTTGGCTTTGGATGTGACAAACGACGAAGAGCTGGTATTATTTGAAAAAAGTATAGATAATGCAATTGCCTGTATTGAGCAAAGAGCGGATAACCTATGGAAACATATGATGAAACAAAACAATACTAAAGGAAATTATTAGTAAAGCGCAATTTCATAATTGAAGAACAAAAGAAAACGACAGAGCT
>JAIKXK010000286.1 GCA_024684155.1 Lachnospiraceae bacterium
TTTATTGACCTTCCCAAATGTTATAATCACAGGCCACCAGGCTTTCCTTACAACAAACGCCCTCAAAAATCTTGCAGATACTACTCTGGAAAATGTGCGGGCATTTTCGGCCGGCGAGGAATTGGTGAATGAGGTGAAATAGTCCTTTGATGTTGTTTTACGCTGCTGTTGCGATGGATGAAAAATCTACAACAGAGAGTTGTTCCATTCGTTGCTTAGCAGCAGAAATGATTTGCTCAAGTTGTTTTACTACATCACCAGTAAAATGGATTTCATCACAAATTTCGCATTTATAGCAGGGAATATTTCTGATTACAAGAACACCACTTCCAAGTTCAATTGCTTCAGTCGTAGTGCTTTTATAAGTTGCGTTTCCACAGCGAATACATTTCATTTTTTGACCTCCTGCCTGCGAGTTTTCATATCATTTTCCCATTTATCTGAATTAGGTACATAAGCCGTTATCAGATAAATCTTATCATCATTCATACTAACAACAATATGAATATAAACACCATTAATTGACAACCCCAAAATCAAGCAACTAGGAAAAGGAAAATCGGTAGGATACTGTTCAATAATTTCTCCATTATCAATTGCATTCATTACATCATCAACAGTAATATTTCGTTCATTCAAACGTAATTGACCATGCAAAGAAATAACAATATTCTCGCTTTTGTTGATTTTCCTAAAATCTTCAATTGTATACAAATAAGCTCCTTTTGCGGTTGTGGTTTATTGTATCATATTTCTTTGAGGTTTGTAAAAAAATATTAATTTATTGAATAAATTTTGATAATAACGTTTTCTCGGATATTACGAAGCTGTTCGTTACGTTTCGGCTTTTCCTTCAATCCCTGCCCTTCGCGGACGTAATTTCTTATACTTCTGCCTTTTCCCACTTATCAAGCATTTTATTCATAGAATTACGAAAATCAGATACTAACTGTTCTTGAATTTTTGCTCGGATTTTTGCATTTTCATCTGTATCATCTATTTTAATATCATTCAAATTATGAGGAATAAATAATTGATAAACATCTATTTCAAGGGCATCTGCAATTTTAATTAATGTTGATTCACGAGGCCAACGTCTTTTGCCTTCAATATCATTGATATTCTGAGAAGAAACTCCAATTTTTTCTGCAAGCTGTTCCTGAGTAAATTTTCCTTTACGATATTTTTTAATATTCATAGAAAGGGTATCACGTAATTCTATTTCTGTCATTACTTGCATTTTGATAGTCAAATCGAAAAATTGACACTAGCGCTATGCACAATGTGGTAATATACTTGCAATAAGCAAGTTATAAAAAACAATACTTGCAATTATTGGAGAAAATTATGAACACACCAGAAGAAGATGGCTATGTATCAGTTATTTTTTCTTGTCCTGAATGTAAATTTGAGTTTGAGGGCTATGCTTGGGATTATGAAAACAATCCACAAGGACGCCCATTTTGTCCAGAATGTAATAATTTGATGAGAATAATCAAAAAATAAGAATTATTAGGAGGATTTATATTATGAAAAAATCTTTAATAGTTATCCTGAGATTGTTACAAAACTTAATGCCTTTAAGGAACAACATGAAAAATACCACAAGGATATAATTCCAGGAACAGAAGAATGGAACTATTGGATGACAAAAGTTAGAACATCAACATATTTTGGAAATGACGCCATCAAGTTAAATGAAAAAAATCGATATGATAAAAAAAATCCTAAAAAAATTATATAAGTGGACAACAGAGCTGTCCTTTTTGTATTTTTATGGATAAACAATTATATAAAGATGGTATAAAACATGATACAGAAACAATAACTTATCCTGAAAATTGGCAAGATATTGATATGTTTCTTTCTAAACAATTGGAAGAGTTTAAAAAGAGTAATATGAATGAAGAATATTATAAAAAGCAAAATGAATATATTATTAATTGTTTTACAAATTTTTCCAAGGCAAGATTTGAGAGAATGATAAATCAAGAGTGGGAAAATGAAAAATCAAAAACAAAGGTTCCTGATGAAAACTCCTTTAAAAAAGAATGGAAAGACAAAATGATTAAGTATTCAGGAGTTATTGAGAAAATATCCAGAGACTCATATGGAGATGGGTTGTGGTATGTTACAATTTCAGGAATGAAGTGCGAGTTATTGTCACCTAAATACGTAAAAAAATATGACTGTTATGTTAAAAGATACGATACAGAAAGTCCTTATTATTTCAGGGTTGATGAGAGAAATAAATCCTATAAGATGACAAGATATTTATCTAATAATAATTTAGTTTCCGAAGAATTATTAAATTCCTCATTAAAGAAAATTGCAGAAGATAAATTATTGGATCACAGAAGAT
>JAIKXK010000344.1 GCA_024684155.1 Lachnospiraceae bacterium
TTCCTAACACATCCCAAACCCGAAGAGGGATTCCGCTTTTGATATTCGGAATGGTAAAGTTTAAATTCAGCTTGCTTCCATGAAACACCTTTGGCATTTCTGTCCAGTAATCCACGCCGCCTTTATAGGTAACACCAATCAACTCCTCAGTATCACTGTTAGAATAAATGCTAACCGGAAGTTTCTTGGATAGTTTTAATAAAGAATCCATTCGCTCCATTCGAGCAATCTTAAATCCCAAAACGGTAGTAGAAAAAATAAGCCCCAAATCAGAAAAGGATTCCGGTGTTTTCTTTAAATCAAAAATGGATTCGATTTCTTTTAAAATTTCCGGAGTCAATGCATCCTCTACAATAGAGGAACCATACAAGTCGCTTTGGACACGCATAATTCCATCAAAATAACCTCTTAAATAATCCGGAAGTTTCGACTCTAATTTGTCGTAGGTATTTCTCTCGTAAAGTCCTCCTACAAAAGCAACTTCATTTTCATATAGATAGTTATCCTTTGAAGTTGAAAGCACGGTAGAAATTCGCTTTGTATCCACTGCCAGGGGCAAATAATAAATATGCTTTAGCCCCATTTCCTGAAACTCATAAAAGTTTGTCTTATCAAAGGTAAAAATAATATTCACATCATTGTAGACAGAATTGTGATACATAGAAATCAAAGGGTTATCACAGGTCCAGGAAATATAAGGGATTTTTCGATCCTGGCACATGTTGGAAATCATGCCAAAATAATTGACGGTAAAAACGAATTCATAGTCATGGTCATCTAACATCTTTAAAAACTTATCTTCAAAATCTACGTCGTGATCATAGCTGAAAAGCCTCTGGTAAATTTCATCTACCACGTATCCCATTTTCTTAAAAGTCTCAATAATATCTGTGTAGTTATACGCCTTCCAGCGATACATTAAAATTCGTTTTTCTCTCATCTAAAAATTATATTCCCTGTTTTCTAACAAATAATTTATCTATAGAAATGTTATCTTCTATAAAAATTCAACCTATTAATTCTGTATTTACCTTCTCTAAATACTTCAACCCATTAATTCTGTATTTACCTATTAATTTTAAATCTAGCAGCCATAAATATCCCATCTATAAATTTCAAATTAATCTTCTCTAAAATACCTACTATAGATTTAAAATTTACAACTTCTTCAAAATCTTAATAAAGCTTTTGGATCTTGCACTCCAGGTTTCTGTCTTTTTCGCTCTGTCATAAGCTGCCTTTGCCATAGCAGTTCGCTTTTCATCATCAGCTAAAAGTTCCAATACACGCTTTGGCAAATCTGAAAAATCTTCCAAATTATAAAGAAGCATTTCTTCTGCATACTCACGCTTGATATAGGTTGTTTCATCAGAAACACAGACGCTCTTATTTAACATGGCGTTGCAAAGTCGTTCCGTCATTCCACCTTTATGCCATGACATCACATTTAGTGACATCTTACTTTGTGCCATAATGCGAAGTCCCTCTTCGTAAGAAACCTCTTCATGAATTCGAAGATTTTCATGCTTTGCAAAAGGTGCCTTCTTCCAGGAATCAGAAAATACATCTACTACCACGCCGCCTTCCAGTAGCGCTTCTACTACCTTTTCACGGAAGCGATACATGGCAGCTTTCACTGCATAGCCCATGGCAAATAAAGTCTTTACATATTCTTCCTCATCTACCTCATACCCCATGGCATCAAAAATCTCATCTAGGATTTCTTCTGCGCATTTATTTGGTTCCTCAAGCTGTCTCTTATAAAACCGCTTTGATAAATCACGATAATTTTGTGGAAGAGTATACATCAAATCTTCCTGCAAACGATAATCATTATAAGTTCCTACAAAGGTCAAATCATAAAGTTTTTCTTCCTTCTTCGGCCATGCTTTTCCAGCTGGTGGGAAGTGATATGCCGCCTTAATATTTTGCAAATGATCCTGAATGTATTTCACATAAGTTTCATCCTGAGACAACACATGCACATCCGGAATCTCTTTTGTAAATTCTTCTGTCAAATAAATCGGATGATCAAATAAGAAGTTAAACTTTGGTGCTGAAATGACACTTCCTACGTACTCTCCATTCGAAAGTTTTACGCCAAAAAGCTTGGTCTGAAATCCTACCACAGCCTTTAATGGTGCCAGCAAATAGCGATGTAACACCTCTACATTTTCTTCTTTTCCACCAACAAAAATTACACCCTGATTATGGCGACGAAGTTCAAAGCCTAACTCATGAGCAAAAGAATCCAAAGCGCCCTGACATTCAGACACCCCTGTTATAATAAGAATAGGTCCTTTGTAATCTTTTCTTTGAATGCACTCTTCCAACCGTGCTGTAAAACGAGCATCCACTCCGAAGGATTTTGCCTCTTGTAATCGCTTGGTCAAAATGTCATCAAAGTTGTTTTTCTCTTTTAAGACAGAAGCAAACTCACCAATCGTGAATGCATAGGTATCATAAGTACTTTCAAAGATACCTCTTTCTACACCTTCTTCCTGCCAGATCAAAAAACTATCCTGATAACCGTATCGAAGCATACGAAGAGCAAACTCATAATCTTCGTCAGAAATTAATTCTTCCGAAAATCCACCTAACTCGTCAAAGACATCTTTTCTATAGCAAGCTCTATCAAAGGTGCCTACTCCTTCTTCCCAAAGCACTTCCTTGATAGCT
>JAIKXK010000361.1 GCA_024684155.1 Lachnospiraceae bacterium
TTTTCCTGCAATCATTGAGAAGTCCGAAGTATATGCATTCCACTTTGGTAAAAATGGTTGGGAAATCGTACCAGGAACTGTTTCTGAAGGCAAAATCATTGGTGAGTTTTCCGAGCTTTCACCTGTAGCTATTGTAGCTAAGACAAGCACACTTAAGGGTGGTGTTCTTGGCGCAAACAGATCTAAGTCTGCTAGAACAGGTGACTATAGAATGGTATACATTCTTGGTTGCGTTGCTGCTCTTGGTATGTCAGGCTTTGCATTAAAGAAAAAGGCAATCTAATGAGCATTTTCAGAGATACAACACCGGAGCTTTTTGATCTTCATTGCCACATCGTCCCTTATGTTGACGATGGGGCAGAGGATATGGAAGAAGCCAAGAATCTTATAAAGGAAGAATATTCGCAAGGCGTTCGTTTTATTGTCATGACGGTTCATCTTCGATATGGAATGTTTGATACATCTACTGAAAAGGCAAGAAGACATTTCGATGAACTTAAAAAATGGCTTTTAAAATCGGACATGACTGACTTAGAAATATGCTTGAGTCGTGAATACTATTGCGATAAGAGATTTGAAGTTATACTGGATGCTTATATTCAGAATTTAGATTCGGTTGTATTCGATGAAAAATGTTATTCGCCAAAAGAAGAGATTATTCCCTTTGGGAATAAGAAGTGTATTCTTTTGGAGTTTTCATCCGGTAAATATCAAAAGGATGAATACAAGAAATTTATTAAAAAGGCTTTGCAAGCAGGATTGACGCCGATTATTGCACATACCGAGCGTTATCCTGCTGTGCAGAACAGCCCTGAGCTTGTTTCGGAATTAGTAAAGGATGGAGCTTATATTCAGGTAAATTGTGATTCCATTCTTGAAAATGATTCAAAAGTAATATGTGAAACAGCTAAGACTCTTTTGAAAAACAGTAGTGTCGATCTTGTGTGTTCGGATGTTCATGATATGAGCGAAAGAATTACAAATATGAAGAAAAGCTACTCATTCGTCAAAAAGAAATACGGGCTAAAAACTGCAAAGTTATTGTTCCATGGTAATGCTAAATATTTGATAATGGATTAAATGTTTGGCATAAGGTTTTAAGGAGTAATTTGATGTTGGATTTAAAACTGGAAAAGAAAGACCTTCCTTTTGCTATGGCAGAGGAAATAAAAAATTTGAGAACTGGCATTACTTTCTGTGGCGCAGATATTAAAACAGTGTTATTTACCAGCTGTTCGCCTAATGAAGGAAAAAGCACAATATCATTAGAGACTGCCAGATCATTTGCAGAACTTGGGAAAAAGGTGCTCTATGTGGATTGTGATTTTAGAAAGTCAATTTTCAAATGCAAAATAGTCGATGGCAGAATTGGGAGAGGATTGACACATTATTTGACTGGTCAATGCGAACTTGATGATGTCATATATTGTAATGCTTCGCGAGATGATGCCGAGTTCTATGTAATTCCTTCTGGCCCTAGCAGTAAAAGTCCAACTGAACTTCTTGCTTCAGACAGATTTAAAGAGCTTATAGATAGGCTTAGAAATGACTTCGAGATTGTGATTTTAGATACTCCTCCTCTTGCAAGTGTGGTTGATGCTTCTATTATAGCTTCAATTGTTGATGGTTCAGTTATATTGGTAGAAGCAGGAGGCGTAAATTATAGAATTGTCCAGAAGGTACGAGATAAACTAGCATCTTCTGGTGGAAGAATCCTTGGTGTTGTACTTAATAAAGTCGACACTACTAAAAAAAGATACAGCTATTATAAGTATGGCAAAGAATATGGATATCATTATGGGGAAAACTAAGGAATATCAATAACGAATTTTATTATAAGGGGTATGAAAAAAAGTAAGGGAGAAATTAAATATGCAACACGTTTATGTCATTGGAAGTAAAGGTATTCCTGGATCTTATGGTGGATATGAGACATTTTTAGATAAATTGACTGAGTATCATCAGAATAATCGAGATATACAATATCATGTAGCATGCAAGGCCAATGGTGATGGCGTATCTGATGAGTTAAATGCTATGCCGGAGCGTTTTAAATACCATAATGCTGATTGTTTCAAAGTACAGGTACCTGAAGTTGGATCAGCGCAAGCAATTGTTTATGATTGTATGTCATTTGCACATTGTATAAAGCATATCAAAGATAATAAGATTGAAAATCCAATTGTATATGTTTTAGCTTGTCGAATGGGACCTTTCTTTAGAGGTTATGTAAGAGAGGTGCATAGATTGGGAGGAAGCGTATTTGTTAATCCGGATGGACATGAATGGATGAGAGCAAAATGGAGTAAGCCGGTTAGATATTATTGGAAAATATCAGAAAAGCTTATGATCAAATATGCAGATCTCGTTATATGTGATTCAAAGAAAGGTCCCATTCGACAAGCTAAAACATATACAATTGGATTTTCAAT
>JAIKXK010000368.1 GCA_024684155.1 Lachnospiraceae bacterium
TAACATATGAGCCTGTAAGATTCCTTCTTTTCCAGGAACAAGGTTGTAAGTGTAATCTTCCATGAAAGAAGTACCCTTTGCGTCCTTTTTGCCTTCGGTCATAACTTTCATTAAACGAACCATAGCAGCTGTCTTCCAGTCGCCTTCAGCACCGAAACCGTATCCTTTTTCCATAAGACGCTGAATAGCAAGTCCAGGAAGCTGCTTTAATCCGCCAAGGTCACCAAAGTGTGTAACGATAGCCTGATAGTTCTTTTCTGTTAAGAATTTTTCGAAACCTAGTTCAATCTGAGCCTGTACCGCAACGTGCTCGCGGAATTCTTTTTCGTTTCTTCCTTCTAAAAGAATGTCATATTTGTCATAGTACTCCTGAGTAAGAGCATCAACATCACCCTTGGTAACAGCATCTACATATCCAACAATTTCATTTACGGGATATGCATCGATTTCCCAACCAAATTTCATCTGTGCTTCAACCTTATCACCTTCAGTAACAGCAACATTTCTCATGTTGTCAGCCACACGGCAAACACGGATGTGTGAAGATTCCATAATACCGATAGCAGTACGCATCCAGGAAGCGATACGATCCTGTACCTTTGGATCAGCCCAGTGTCCCATAATTACTTTTCTTTCGATACCCATACGAGTTACGATGTGACCATATTCACGATCACCATGAGCTGACTGATTTTCGTTCATGAAATCCATGTCGATAGTGTCATAAGGAATTTCTTCATTGAACTGTGTATGTAAATGCATAAGTGGTTTACGATATTCAGATAAACCTAAAATCCATGACTTAGCAGGAGAGAAGGTATGCATCCATGTAATAACACCTGCTACATCAGGGTCGTTGTTTGCATCTTCAAAGGTTTTACGAATAGTAGCATTATCGATTAAGGTTGGCTTCCATACGATTTCGTAAGGTAAGCGTCCTGATGCGTTTAATTCTGCAACCATCTGCTTTGCATGAGCAGCAACGTTTGCTAAACACTCGTCACCATATAAATCCTGTGAACCGGTAGCAAACCAAAACTTATAATTCTTGTTCTCCATTTGTATTTCCCCCTTTTGGAAACTTGTTTATTTGATAACTCAAGTATAAAACCATAGTTTTCAAAAAACTATTTCCTATGACAATTAAAAAAACTAAAAAAGTTTTCTTTTTCGACTTTAAAAATTGCACCACATTCGTTATGATTAGCCTATGGAAAAGTATTTGGAACATCAATTTGACAACATAATAGAAAACTCTAATTTAGTTTCTGACGAGTTTGATACCTTTGGGTTGATTAGTATGGAATATTCCAAACATGTGGAGGAAAAAAAGACCTATCCATTAGATGGCACTCAGCCAGTGTTTGCAGTGTGTTGGAAAATGGATAGAAACCGGAATGTTTATAGTACCCTTCGACCACTAGCTATGCCTTACTATGTGTCTAAGAGATTTCCGTTAGGGAGTAAGACACAATTGCATACCCATGATTATATTGAACTTGGATATGTGATTTCAGGGACCTTTCGTCAGTCTATTTTAGGAAAAGAGGTCGTCTTTAACGAAGGGGATTTATGCTTAATTGATAAAAACTGTGTTCATCAGGATTATTTGGATGAGTGCGATGCAAGAGTTGTATTTCTTGGAATCTCCAAAGAAGTATTTAGTGAGATTATGAACAGAAAATATGCAAATGACCGTATTATTCAGTTTTTGCAATCAGCTTTATTGCAGCAAAAAAGCTTGTTGCAGTATTTACATTTTAAACCCTATGAGGGGACAGATGTAAAGATGAGGGAAAACATGTCTTCTTTATTAAAAGAATTAGAAAATTTCGATGGAGCTTCTGATTTAATTTGTCGAGGGCTTTTGATTCGTATTTTTCAGCTATTAGGAACAGGGTATGACTTCTCTTTATCCAGAGAGTTGAAAAAAGCAAAAAACTGGCTTTTCTACGAGGAGATTACCGATTATATTAAAGTGAATTACAAAAGTGTTTCCTTAGAGGAGTTATGTGAGAAATTCCATTTCCAGCAGGATTATTTTGCAAGACTTTTAAAGAAGCAGACGGGAATGACGTTTATTGGATATGTTCAAGATATTCGTTTGGAGGAAGCAAAGCGTCTTTTGACGGAAACAGATATGGCGGTAGAAGATATTTCGGAGGCTGTAGGTTATCAGAACAAAGGATATTTTTACCGCATATTTGAGAAGAAGTTTGGCTGTACTCCAGCAAAGATGAGGAAATAAGATGGAAATTACACCCATAGCTTATATAAAAAATGACTATAAGGAAAAATTTGGAATTCCTCGTCAAAGTGGAATTATAGATGAAGTGGTAAGTCGTATTATCTTTGAAAAGGAATATAAAAGAGAGGATGCCTTAAAGGGATTAGAGGACTATGATTATATCTGGCTGATTTTTGGATTCTCAAAAAATCATGAGAGACCTTTTTGTGCTACGGTAAAGCCACCCCGATTAGGAGGCCATGAACGGATGGGAGTTTTTGCTACACGAAGCCCATTTCGGCCAAATAATCTAGGACTGTCTTCTGTGAGACTGATTGGGATTGAAGATGGAGATTTATTAGTGAAGGGAGCAGACCTTTTAGATAATACTCCGATTTATGATATTAAACCTTATGTAGCTTTCTCTGATGCTCATATGGATGCCAGGTCTGGATTTGTAGATGAGCGTCCATGGACAAATCTAAAGGTAGATTTTCCAAAGGAGTTATTAGAGAGGATACCTGTGGAAAAACAAGAGGCTCTTTTAAAAGTACTTTCCCAGGATCCAAGGCCGGCTTATGATAGAGGAATAGACCGAGAGTATAAGCTAGCCTTTGGAAAATGGGATATTAGCTTTGAAATAAAAGATGAGATAGTAGTTGTGACTTTTGTAGGAGACTATATCAAACAGGAGTAAATATGAAGTGTGTAATTGTTTGCGGAGCAGATATTTCAAATTATGAAAGGGCTGCCTCTTATATAGAAGAAAAAGATTTTGTGATTTACTGTGATAGTGGACTTTATCATATGGAAGGGCTTCATGTAAAGCCATCCCTAATTTTGGGAGATTTTGATTCTCATGAAAATCCGAATTTATCAGTGGAGACCATCGTTCTTCCTGTAGAAAAGGATGATACAGATTCGGTTTTTGCGTTGAAAGAGGGAATGAAAAGAGGCTTTGATGAATTTGTACTTTTAGGTGCAGTGGGAAATCGCTTCGATCATACCTTTGCTAATATTGGATGTCTTTTGATGTTAGATAAAAATGGGAAAAAGGGAATGATTGTAGATGATTATTCGGAAATGGAAGTTGTTCATAATGAGGCAGAAGTAGAGGATAGGTTTTCTTATTTTTCACTTCTTAATATTTCCGGAGAGGCTTATGAAATCTCTATTTCGGATGCAAAATATCCAATGGATCATCAAAGTATTGAAAGCGAGTATCAGTACGCCGTCAGTAATGAGGTTCTTCCAGGGAAAGTGGCAAAGATCACAGTACATAAGGGAAGAGTACTTTTAGTAAAGGATTTTTAATATGGTAAAGATAGATTTAATTACCGGATTCTTAGGATCCGGTAAAACTACATTTATAAAAGAATATGCTTCTTATTTTATTTCGCAGAAGAAACATATTGGAATATTAGAAAATGATTTTGGCGCCGTTAATGTGGATATGATGGCTTTAAAAGAATTAGAAGGCGAATACTGTGAACTTGAAATGGTTGCGGGTGGTTGCGATGCAGACTGTCATAGAAGAAGATTTAAAACGAAGCTGATTTCTATGGGCATGTTAGGCTACGATAGAATTTTAGTAGAGCCTTCTGGAATTTTTGATGTAGATGAATTCTTTGATGTACTTCGGGAAGAACCCCTTGATCGTTGGTATGAAATTGGTTCTGTAATTGCTGTAGTAGATAGTGGGTTAGAGGAAAATTTATCTCGGGAGGAAAATGCAATTCTAGCTTCAGAGGTAGCCAATGCCGGAAGGATTATTTTTAGTAAAAGTGATCTTTATGAGGAAGAGAAAAAGGAAGCTACCTTAGCTCATTTAAACCATGCACTGCAACAGGTAAAGTGTCCACGTGAGATTAGAAAAGAAGAAATTCTTTTTGGCAGTGAGGGACAATATAGCAATAATGACTTTGAAGAGATGATATCTTCGGGTTATAAATTATTTGATTACGAAAAAAACTACTTTAATTCTTTTGATATTTTTCAGACTGTATATATTATGGATAAAAAATTAAGTCGCATGCAGGTAGAAGAGGGAACAAAGAAGTTAATGACTGATTCAGATTCTGCTATGAGAGTTTTTCGAATTAAGGGGTTTTTCCATGAAGAGGAGTGGCAGGAGTTTAATGCTACAAGAGAAAATATTTCTATAAAAAAAATCACCGATGGACAAGATGTAATTATTGTCATCGGTGAAAATATTTCGGAGGATGCTGTACTTAAAGCTTTCCAATTGTAGTTTGATTTTTCCCGTTTCGTTTTGATGCATATAAGGCTTTGTCGGCTACGGCTAATACTTCATCAAAAGGAATAGCGCCGTAGCTGGTAACGAGACCAGCACTAATGGTAAAATGTTCATCCGTAAATGGATAAGTTTCTTCGGCAAAGAGCTTTCTAAATTCTTCCATTTGGGAACGATGCTTTGTAACATCTTCATCCATAAACATAAATAAGAATTCTTCTCCACCAAATCTTGCAACAATAACTGTCTCTGTATCCAGTTTTTGAGTAACATGATAAATTCTTTTTAATACTTCATCGCCGTTTTCGTGGCCATAGGTATCATTGACATGTTTAAAGTCATCAATATCTGTCATGGCTAAAGAAACTGGATGATGTAAACTCAAATCTTTAAATAATTTCACCAGGTAGTTATCAATATAATATCGAGAATATAGCTGAGTTAATACGTCATGCTGCAATTTTTCTTCGTAGACTTTTTGCTTTTCGTCTGATTCTTCAATTAAATCTTCCGCACTGTTAAAAAAGTTATAGATAATATTTGACGCATAATATACTAAAAAATGCATGCAGATGGTAATAACTCCACATTGAATAAAGAAATCATTATTTGGCTGTTCAAATACTTCTAAGAGACATCCTAAAACAGTAGAAGTACATGAAATAGCAAGTAATGTCTTTTGGATTTTGTGATTTTGGAATACAACAGAGAAGAAAATACCGAAGCATGGGGCTAACCATACAATTACAAAATAACCATGGAAAATAGCAATTGTGCTACCAATGCAAGTAAGACCTATAGAACATAGCCAGTTTGTAAAATTTTCCGTGTATCCATAAGAAGTGTTAATGATATTACATACAGCGAAAATAATGCCGTTAATTAAAAATGGTATTATTACTCGTACGACAAAATATACTTTTGATGGATATAACAGAGTATCTGTATATAAGAAATATAAGAAAAAAACAAAATCTATAAGGCTACTTAAAACCCATGCATAAAGCATAAAATCAACCATTAAAGATCTCATCTTTTTGATGTTTAGTTCCATTGTAAAACCCCTTAAGTTACCTATAGTCCTATCTATCTGTATACATAGGTAGTTTAACATAACTTTACATGGAAAAAAACCAGAAAAACAGAAAAAAAGAAAGCTGGTTAGTGATAACCAGCTTTCAGGGGAGAGTGATATGAAAAATTTCATAACTCTTAAGAATTCTGCACAAAACTCTCAAGAGCGAAATTATAATATCATAAATTTCTGCAAAATGCTCGCTTTTTTTAAAATATGATAACTTTTGCATAAAACTTTTTAAACCTAAACAAATTATTGTAATATGTATATAAAATCCAAGGAATTATTTAAATAGAAGTATATTTTTTGTCTTTACTCTACTATAGTGACGTGGTGTTTTGAAGATTTTTTTGGTAAAAATATAATTTGTGAATTAATTGTGTCCTTTTTGTGTCCTTTGGAATGTTATTATAGCTTCACGTTATGGGAGACGTGATATGGGCGGTGAATTCTTTTTACTTCAATCAATTGCACTATTTTTGGTAACAGCCAGCACAGATGTGTTTGCAGTCAGCGTAAAAGCACTAGGCGTTGTTGCAATTCTGGGGCTACTGATTACCGGGGTTGATAGTAAAGAGAATTCGTCTAATCGCCAAAATCGGGACGAGTTTTAATATAATCTAAAAGGACAGAGCATTAGTCTCTGTCCTTTTTTTGTGTCTTACATTAAATTTTCAAGCATAATTGCATATACATCACTATAGTGTTGTTTCCAGTTCATACAAATTGCTTCGGCCTGTGGCTCTGAGTTTACATGAAAGGTCAGATCCATAACGTTTCTTTCCGTTTCAGACATTCTAAGGTGAACATAAAATCCACCAGAAGCAGAAGGGTAGTAATCTGAAGTTACAGAATTTTCCTTTTTCATTTCTAAACCATTTTGCGTAAAGAAAGCTTTCACTTCCTCCTCTATAGCATCAGTAATTCTTTCTCGAAAAAGATTTAAGGTATCAAGTCCTTCACTTGTAATGGTATATTGGCTTTCATTTGCCCCTTGATCCATTTGTACCATCTTTGTGTCCACTAAGTCATTCAATATCTGTTGAATGGAGAAATAATCCGTATAATTACCTTCGATGAAAAAGCCGGTGATTTGTTGGTTACTTAGTGGAAAATCTGCCTTTGAAAGTAAATCTAATGCGGTAATCTTATAAATTAAGTTAGACTCAGACATTAAATTAAAGCCTTTACTGCATCAGCCACTACGCGGGAAACTCTAGGATCAAAAGCTTCTGGCATAATGAATTCTTCATTTAATTCTTCCTCAGATACCAAGGATGCGATTGCTTCAGCTGCAGCCAGTTTCATTTCTTCTGTAATCTGTTTGGCACGGCCTTCTAATGCTCCTTTGAAGATTCCTGGGAAGGCTACTACATTGTTAATCTGGTTAGGGAAGTCACTTCGTCCGGTTCCTACGATTCTTGCACCAGCAGCTTTTGCTTCGTCTGGCATAATTTCTGGAGTCGGGTTTGCCATAGCAAAGATAATTGGATCAGTGTTCATAGACTGAACCATTTCTTTAGTAACAGAATTTGGAGCAGACACACCAATAAAGATATCGGCACCTACTAAAGCATCTGCTAAAGAACCAGAAATATCATCTGGGTTGGTAACCTTTAACATTTCTTTTTTCATATCATTTAAATTATCTCTTGAAGAAGAAATAATTCCTGTACGATCACATAAAACGGCATATTTGAAACCATAGCGAAGTAAGAGCTTTGTAATTGCAATTCCTGCAGCTCCGGCACCGTTTACAACAATACGGCATTCTTCTTTTTTCTTGCCTGTAATCTTTAAAGAATTAATAATAGCGGAAAGAACTACAATAGCAGTACCATGCTGATCGTCATGGAAAACAGGAATATCTAAAGTAGCTTTCAAGCGTTCTTCAATTTCGAAGCAACGAGGTGCTGAAATATCTTCTAAGTTGATACCGCCGAAGGTTGGTGCTAATGCAGTAACAATTTTTACGATTTCGTCCGTATCTTGTGTATCTAAACAGATTGGGAAAGCGTTTACATCACCAAATTCTTTAAATAGAACACATTTACCTTCCATAACTGGCATAGCAGCTTCAGGTCCAATATTTCCTAATCCCAGAACAGCGCTTCCGTCAGATACTACAGCAATGGTATTTGCCTTTAGTGTATACTTGTATGCTTCCTCTTTGTTTTCTGCAATGATGCGGCAAGGAGCAGCAACACCAGGAGTGTAAGCTACAGCTAAATCCTCTCTGGTTTTTACAGCAGCCTTTGCAGTAGTAGTGATTTTTCCGTTCCACTCTTCATGAAGCTTTACGGCTTTTTCATCGTTGGTCATTTTTCTTCCTCCTATTTAATATATCAATTCGCAAAATGTATCATAACAAACTTAAAAAACCCTTGCAAGAAAAAGCATTTATGAGTTATAATTCTTCTATAAATTTGGTCCTTGTCGATTCTGACATTATTCCATGAAATGAACTTGAAATATTAATTTTATATATATTAATAAGGAGTATTCTATGCGAGAAAAATACGAAACTTTATCTGCAGCGGTTTTAAAGGATTTGTGTAAAGTTCGTGGCATTAAGGGAATTTCTAAAATGAAAAAAGAAGAACTGGTAGAAGCAATGTTACGCCAGGATGCCATTGATGCAAAGAACAAAGAAGCTTCTGAGGGAGAAACACCTGAGAAGAAAACAGAAAAGAAGGCAGAGAAAAAGCCAGAAAAAAAGGCTGAAAAAAAAGATTCGGTTGAAAAGAAAAGTGAAAAAGAAGAACGTCCGCATAAACCTGAAAAAAAGGTGATTAAAAAGGTGGTAAAATCTTCACCTGTTCAACCTGAAAAATCATCTGCTAAGACAGAAGAGTCTTCTGAGGATGAAAAAGAAATCCCACATTATGATGACGAGAAATCCTGTAGTGGTATTTTAGAAGTGCTTTCTGAAGGCTATGGATTCATTCGTTGTGAGAATTATATGCCGGGTGAAAACGATGTTTACGTCTCTCCATCTCAGATTCGCCGATTTAATTTAAAAACAGGGGATATTATTACAGGACGAACCAGAAAAAATAACCCTAATGACAAGTACGGAGCTCTTTTGTTTATGACTGATATTAATGGTTATACTCCTGAAGAGGCTGCGAAACGTCCAAACTTTGAGGATTTAACACCTATTTTTCCTGAGGAAAGAATCCGCTTAGAGCGACCAGGAAGTTCT